>AEVK01000059.1 GCA_000209515.2 gamma proteobacterium IMCC1989 | reverse complement strand
GTTTTTTTATGCATGAAATTTAAGTAATAGGATTAAATGAGTAATGTCAAAACATAAAATAGTCGAAATATCTCCGTATGCTGGATAGAACTTCTGTTTTAACCTCGCGCTGGAGTCAACGCTAGCGTATATTGAGTGATTTAGCTTGTTTTTAGGGGGGGGGATGTCTTCGTTAAGTCTGCTAACTATTGATTTAAGTGCACTTGTGGATAATTGGAAGCTGCTTCAGCAGAAGGTTGCTCCGAGTACTCGTTGTGCTGCAGTCGTCAAAGCGAATGCTTATGGCTTGGGTATTGCTCCTGTTGCTAAAGTCTTATTTGCTAATGGTTGTCGAGTTTTCTTTGTTGCCACTCTAGATGAGGGCATTGAGCTTCGGACGTTATTGGCTAAGTCGGATTGCGAAATAATTGTTTTTGGTGGTCTTTTTTACGATACAGAAAAGTCACTTTGTTCGGCTGCCTGGCTGCACTATTCTCTAATTCCTGTTTTATATTCTGTGGAACACATATCGCGTTGGTTATTGTTTAGCTCTAATGTTCAAAAGGTTTTGCCTAGCGTAGTAAAGGTTGATACTGGCATGCATAGGATGGGTCTTTCTGTGGGTGAATTCAATGAGCAGTTACTAAGCGATGTAATGGGTAGGTTGCAGCCTTCATACATTATGAGTCACTTTGCATGTGCTGATAAATCAGAACACCCATTAAACCGCGATCAGATAATGGCATTTGATGATTGTCTTATAAAAATCAAATCTCGCTTGCCCGATATTCAGGTAAGCATGTGTAATTCAGCTGGGATTTTTTTAGATGGTGACATTTTTTATGACCTTGTTAGGCCTGGGATAGCTCTTTATGGAGGTAATCCTAGCCCATCTAAGCCTAATCCAATGAGACCTGTAGTTAAGCTAACTTTAGGTGTGATGCAGCTCAAGGTGGTCGCTAGTGGCGATAGCGTTGGTTATGGTGCAAGCTATATAGCGCAGAAAGAAACTCGGTTGGCGATTGTTTCTGGCGGCTATGCTGATGGCTTGCATCGTGCTCTTAGTAATGCGGGTTTTGCCTACTGTAAGGGCCAAAAGGTTCCTATTGTAGGGCGGGTGTCGATGGATACGATGGTCTTTGATGTGACAAATGTACCGGGTGAAGATCCCGCTATGATTGAAGTTTTAGGGGAGTGTCAAACGGTCGATGATTTAGCTCAGGCGGCAGGTACTATTGCTTATGAGATATTGACAAGTTTGGGTTCTCGCTTTCAGCGAAATTACCTTTATCCCAACGGAAGTGACGAGTGAAGCAGTCTACGCTTTTAGTTCTTAATTGCCTTGCGGATGGATGTTTTCATTCGGGATCTGAGATTGGCGATGCAGCGGGTGTCTCAAGAGCTGCAATATGGAAACAGTTGCAAAAATTAATTGATATTGGGCTAGATGTTGAAAGTGTAAAAGGTAAGGGTTATCGATTGGTTGGTGGTTTTGAGCCTCTTGAGAGATGCTCTATACAGAGAGGGTTGTCCGTTGAATGCGCTGCTTTAGTCTCAGAAATCGATTTACATGCTGAGATCGAATCTACTAATGTTAATGCAATGAAGCGTATTGCTGCAGGCAATGCAAAAGGCTATTTATGTTTGTCTGAGAGCCAGTCTTCAGGAAAAGGGCGTCGTGGTCGGCATTGGGTGAGTCCTTTTGGGCACAATATTTATTTATCTTTTGTGTGGGAGTTCGACGGCGGTGCGAATCAGCTAGAAGGATTGAGTTTGGCTGTCGGGGTTGAGGTTGCAAAAGTTTTGATTGCTTGTGGTTTGCAGGGCGTGGCACTTAAGTGGCCTAACGATATATTGTTGAATGGTCGAAAATTAGGCGGGATTTTATTAGAGATGTCGGGCGATCCAGCTGGAGTTTGTCAGGTGGTAATTGGTATAGGGCTTAATGTTCGAATGAATAAAAATATGGCTATCGATCAGCCTTGGGCCTCGGTGTCTGAGCAACTTGCGAGTGTGTCCAGAAATAAACTAGTATCAGGTGTTTTAAATCGTTTAGTCCCTATGCTAAATACCTATGGAAGTTTAGGGTTTTCTAGTTATCAAGCTTTGTGGGAATCCTTGGATGTCTATAGAGGGAAAAAAGTTACTATTTTATCAGGTAACACTTCGATTAAAGGGGTTGCCTGCGGCGTTTATGCAAATGGCTCTCTGCGCTTGCTTGTGAATGAAGAGGAGCGGCCGATCTATGGCGGCGAGGTGTCATTGAGGTTGGAAGATGATACTTGAGATAGATGTAGGTAATACGCGCGTTAAATGGCGTTTAGTTAGTCTTGATGCTGTAGTTAAGCGTGGTTTTGGGATGACCGCAGCATTAACGTCTGTTCATGATGTTAATCAGTGTTTAGGTGTTATACCCGCTTCTCAGCTGAAAATTATTCGTATTGCGACCGTAGTAAGTTTTTATCGCGAATTACTTACTTCATGGGCTGCTCAATATTCATTAGTCCCAGTTTTTGCGAAAACATCTGCATCATGTAGTGGCGTGCTGAATGCATATGATGATATTGATCAGATGGGTGTGGATCGTTGGTTAGGGATAGTGGCTGCGTATGAAAAGGTAAGGAGTGCCTGTTTAATTGTCGATGCAGGTAGTGCGGTAACGATTGACCTTGTGGAGAGTGGAGGACATCATCTTGGCGGTTATATTGTTCCTGGCTTGAAGATGATGAGGTATTCATTGTTTGGTCAGACGGATCAAGTAGAAGGTAATGCAGAGAAAACATCCGCTACCCATCACGCTTTTGAGTTTTCTGCCGGTAAAAATACTCAAGCTGCCGTCTCTAATGGCTTGCCGCTTATGTTGTTAGGCTTGGTTCAGCGGCTGCTGTTAGATTTTCAGATTCGTTATGGTGAGGCTCCTTTCGTTATACTAACCGGGGGTGATGGAGAACTTTTGAAAGATCTTATGAGTGATGATGGGTTAGTAAGAGTGGCGTTCGTGCCAGAGCTGGTCATGGACGGCTTGTCTTTTATTGTGGATGAAAAATCATGTTGACAGCATTTTGTATGATTTTCATCTTAGCTTTTAAATGGGTTCGTTAAACGATGCGTTTTATTTGTTTTACATTGTTGATAGTTAATGTCTGTTTCGCTATTTATGTTTATCGTGTTGTGGCGTTAGAGCCGGTAGTCGTCTCTGTTGGTGAGCCGGCATTGGGGTTGAGATCTTCAGATAGTTTGATCTTGCTAAATGAAATAGAGAAAAAACCAATAGTAGAAACTGTGCGCTTGCGGGAGTCTGCGAATGTTGCTTCTCAGTCATCTGGCTCGTTAAGTGAGAGTAGTGAGGGTGTAGCTATATCTGCTAGTCAGAGTAGCGAAGCGACGAATATGTGTATGCGAGTGGGGGCTTTTAGTTCTATGGCGGATGCTAATGATTTTGTCGAAAAGCTATCCGAGGGGGGTGTTAAGTCCACAGTTAAGAATGTTCTTGTGTCAACGACGGTTGGCTTTTGGTTGCATCTGCCTCCTTTGCCGTCGAGTAAGGAGTTGCGGCGTCGATTGGCGGAATTGCAGCGTCAAGGAGTAGATAGTTATGCAATTCCTGATGGTGAGCTGGCAAATGGTGTTTCCTTGGGGATGTTTTCAGAGCAGCAAAGAGCAGAAAGCTTGCAAAAAAGTATTTCTCAGTTGGGGTATCGCCCAAAAATAGCAGAGGTGCCTCGCGAAAAAAGAGAGTTATGGGTCTTCCTTTTGAAGGGGGAAGAACAAAAAGTAAGCGATGAAATGTGGTTTAAGTGGCTTTCTGTAAATAATTTACCTAAAAAACAAGAAATATTGTGTTCAGATGTTGCGTCTGCGTGAAAGTTTCTCTAGAATCGCGCCTCCGCTTTTGGGGAAACTATAGTTTTCTAAAAAGCTTTCCTAAAAACGGAAGCTTCTAGTTATCTAATTGAAAGCAAGAAGCGTATATGTGAAAGTGTTTGGAGTGTTCAGCTTCAGTAAAGCTGGCGTAGCTCAGTTGGTAGAGCAGCTGACTTGTAATCAGCAGGTCGTAGGTTCGACTCCTATCGCCAGCTCCATTTTATCCATATTTCGAAAAGCCGTATTTTTTAAAATAGAAATGTTGCTTTTCAAATGTGGGTCAGCGGATCTTTAATTCGCCTTTCGCAGGGGTTCCAGAGTGGCCAAATGGATCAGACTGTAAATCTGACGCGAAAGCTTCGGTGGTTCGAATCCACCCCCCTGCACCATATGTTTTTTTACAGTCAAATCCTTGTTGAAGGGTTTGACTGGTTTGAAGTAGTGCGGTTTACGTGCGGAACTCGCGGGTATAGTTCAGTGGTAGAACGTCAGCCTTCCAAGCTGAATATGCGGGTTCGATTCCCGCTACCCGCTCCAAGTTTGGAAGTTTTGAGCTGTGTGGCTTTAGTTTATTGTTTGCTGGTTTGCTAGTGGTTTTAGGTTGCTAATCTAGCCAGAAGTGAATCAATAAATGGAAGCGTAGAGTAGCAAGAACGGCATAGTTTATATGCTCATGTAGCTCAGTTGGTAGAGCACACCCTTGGTAAGGGTGAGGTCGGCAGTTCAAATCTGCTCATGAGCTCCATTGAAAGTAATTATATTTGTTTGTGATTGGTTTGTTGTAGGTGATCGCAAATGTATAAAAGATGACACGGCAGGTTCGCTGGATATGTTCTGCGGATGGTCTGTGTTTTTTTGGTATTTGATCAAATGATCAGTTTTTATTAGGGCAACACTAAGTTAGGAGACGCTCACGATGGCAAAAGAAAAGTTTGAACGTAATAAACCTCACGTCAACGTGGGAACAATTGGTCACGTCGATCACGGTAAAACGACACTA
>AEVK01000060.1 GCA_000209515.2 gamma proteobacterium IMCC1989 | reverse complement strand
GTTAATGGTTTTGTTAATGGTTTTGTTAATAGTACCGTTAATGGTGTTGTTAATAGTGCCGTTAGAAATAGCATGTTAGGTTTGACTACGTAATAACGTAAGTGGTATTTCTTTTAGTTGAGGAGATGGAAGCAGATGTCTGAATACTATGCCACGATTGTTTGGCAGCGTCGGGAAGAAGAGGGTTATATTGATAATAAATATAGCCGTGCACATCAGTGGGTATTTAGTGGTGGTGTCATCGTGCCAGCCTCCTCTTCGCCACATATAGTCCCTTTGCCTTACTCTGTTGAAGATAATGTTGATCCTGAAGAGGCGTTCGTCGCGTCTTTATCAAGTTGTCATATGTTGTTCTTTTTGTCTATTGCTGCCAAAAATAAGTTTATCGTCGAGCGGTATGTTGATCGACCCGTGGGTTTACTGGAAAAAAATGCGCAAGGAAAAATGGCAATGACGAAAGTAACGCTGCGCCCAGAAATTCATTTTTCGATAGAGACTCCTGTGACCTTAGAAAAGCTAGAAAAAATGCATCACCAGTCTCATGAGCAATGCTTTATCGCTAATTCTGTTACTACGGAAGTGGTGACAGATGTTTTTTTAGTGGAGTAATAAGATGACAATTGAAGTGCTGCATCAACAGGATGTTGATCAGGTCGTTGAGATTATTCGCCAAGCGAATCAAATTGTGGCGGACCAGTTTGGTATTACGGCCGACAATAATCCTAAGCATCCTTCGCTCTATACTAACGATTGGTTGTTGGCTGATTTGGCTCGTGGCGAAGAGTATTTTGTTTATAAGCATAACGATATCCCTATTGCCTGCGTTGCTTTTGAGCAACCGAGGCCAAATGCGGCTTATCTGAATCGTTTGTCCGTGTTGCCGACTTATCAGCAGCAGGGTATTGGCAAAGCATTAGTTGAACATATAGTGTCTTATGCGCAAGAGAAAGATATCGGTTCTATTAGTATTGGTATCATCGCTGCGCATTCCGAATTAAAAAGCTGGTACATCACACTAGGATTTGAAGAGGGCGTAACAAAAACTTTCGCGCACCTTCCATTCGATGTGACCTATTTGCGTCTTAGATTAACAGAGGATTAACACTTGAAAATAATTAAGCCAGCCACTTTTACTGCCGACAGCGCATGGGGTTCGTTGCCTATTGCCAATATGAACGGTATTACAACTAAACTTCATTGGACAGATCAACCGTATAAATGGCACGTGAATGATGGTGAAGAAGTGTTTGTTGTACTCGATGGCAAGGTGGAGATGTTTTACAAGGAGGAGGGAGGTGAGCGATCAGTGATACTCGAGTTAGGGGATATCTTTTACGCCTCTATTGGTACAGAACATGTAGCGCATCCGATAGGAGAGGCGAGAGTACTTGTCGTTGAATCAGAGGGAAGTGTGTAATTGAGGGAGAGTGACAAACTGGCTCATGGAGAGCCAGTGTGCTTTATCTGCTAATAAGGCCGGTACTGTTATTTAGCTTTATTACTTGGCTTTATTAAAGTTTTCTACAGAGTCCAAAATTTCTTTCTTCGCCGCTGCAGCATCTGCCCAGCCTTCGACTTTAACCCACTTGCCTGCTTCTAAATCTTTGTAATGCTCAAAGAAGTGGCTGATGCGCTTTAGTAACAACTCTGGCACATCGCCAATGTCATTAATATGTGCATTCATTGGGCTGATTTTCTCTACCGGTACGGCCAGGATTTTTGCATCTTCACCAGATTCGTCGGTCATATTGAGTACGCCAACCGGACGACAGCGAACCACTGAACCAGCAACAAAGCCAAAGCGTGAAATGACTAATACGTCAACTGGGTCGCCATCGCCACACAAGGTATCGTTTACGTAGCCATAGTTACATGGGTAGTGCATTGATGTACCTAAGATACGATCAACAAATAATGCACCGCTGTCCTTATCTACTTCGTATTTAACTGGCTCGCCATTTAACGGGATTTCGATAATAACGTTGATTTCTTCAGGTAGGTTTTTGCCTGCAGGCACTAAGTTAAGACTCATAATAATCGCTTCTTTGATGATAATTGACTGGATTAGGACGATTGCCGCGACAAGGGTTTTGGTAATGGTTACGACAGTCGCATAGTGAAAACGGCGCAAATTCTACCATAACTAGACAACTTACCAAGCGTTTAGAGGATGTTTTTTGAGCGAAGGGGATTAGAAGGCGCTTATTAGCCCGCTTTGGTACGGCGAAAAGAACCCGATTTATCAGGAGAAGGGAGCGCGCGTATTTTTTGTAAACACTCAGAGATGATTTTTGCTATTTGATGTTGGGGGTTGTTACTAACAAATATATCGGCAGTTTTTTGGTAAAACTGGCACTGATAAATGATCTCCTCTAGCATCACGAGTGTGTCTGCCAGTTCGTTGTAGTGCGTATGTCTATCCTCCTCGTTAAGGTTTTCTAGTTCATCCATATAATAGGAGTCATATAGCCCTGCACTATTTACAATGAAAATAATGTTGTTGGCGATATTTTGGATGTAATACACCTCTTTATTATTATGGGTAAAGCCGATTTCTTTATTGGTGCCTTTTATTAGTTGTGTGGTTTGTTGGATGTATTCCTGTTTGTTTTGTGAGTTATCAATAAGGTCATTAACTAAATTGGGGTGGATGGGTTTTATCGGTGTATCAGGCGCTTTTTTTAGCATGCGGATAATACTAGAGGCGACCGTTGGGAAATAAGAATGCATATTAATTTGCAATACCGGAATAACGCAGCGCAGGCTGCGCTCTTGTTCTTTAAACTTTTTGTTGTAAATACTAATGACATTATCTAGCAGGCTGATGAGTTGCCCTAGTTCGCTGAGATCTTGTCTGGTTTTTTTTCTAGGGTAGCCTGTGCCGTCTAAATTCTCATGATGTTCTAGTACTGCTCTAGATGCTGTTTGGGGGAAGCTGGATATAGCCTTAAGTATCTCATAACCAATAATGGGGTGAGCCTGAATACTTCTCCATTCTTCCGGTGTTAGCTCGCCAGTTTTTTTGAGTATTCTATGATCAATGTGTAAAAAACCAATGTCATGAACCAAACCGGCTAAAAAGTATTCTTCTATGTGTGATTGTTCTTTTTGTTCCAAGCGAGCGCATAAATACGCTAGGTAGGCAGATAGTATCGATTGCTCAAAAACGTGAGGGAGTTCGACGCAAAGTACGGTGAGCTTTTGTTGTATCAGCGGAAATTTTTCTAACCGTAGACAACACTTTTGTAATGAGGTTTTTTCATTTACCTGCTTGTGCATAGCAATAAGACATGTAGTCGTTAAAACCATTTGATTTATTTTGTCATAAATGGATTTAGCGTTAAGCTGATTTTCTATTGCAATAGATTCTTCTAGTGGTTTTAGTAATTTAAATCGTAGAATATTTTCACAAGTTTTTTTGTTGAGTTCGATGCCACTTTTAGCAAGTAGAACACCTTTGTCGCTAAGTATATCTTCTGTAGCAACAAGTTTTATTTTTTCCTGTGAGTTAACTAAGTTCTCTGCGTATTCATTCATCGTGAATCACTAATCCGTTGCTATATAAAACTTTCGGTAAAAGTGAGTATAGTGAAGTGAAAAATGTTTGCTAGAACAAAAAAGCTAGACTGAGGTGTTAGGTGACAATGAAAACATTTACATTGAAAATAAAAAATAAAATGATTATTTAGATGACAGGCTTTCCCAGTATTGGGTCAGTGTTTGTGGAATAGGAGGGCGCTCGGTTGCAGAGAATACTTCGCTGAAGATCCCTACTTTTTCGGATAAGCCATTAGAAAAGTTAGTGCTAAATAAATTGGCCGCTTTGTGATAGCTTTGTAATTGATAAATGATTTCTTCAAGCATCAGTCGAGTCTGCTCAACTTCTAGGTGTAACACTTGATGGTCTTCTACGGTGAGTCGTTGGAGTAATTCAATATAGGAAGACTCCTGCAAGCCCGCACTTGCAATGACGGAGGATATCTTTCCGCCAATGTTTTGTATGGCGGTAACATTTTTACTATTGTGAGAAAAACCAATGATGTCATTGATTTGTTTTATAACATCCATAATTTTATTGATGTATAGCTGTTGCTGATAGGTGTAATCAATAAGATCTTTTACGGTGTCTTTTTCAATATTCTCTATTTCTTGATCTTGAGATTGTTTGAGGACAATTGTCATAGCAGATACTGCTGACTGATGATAGCCAAAAGTATTCATTTGAATGATCGGTAATATATTTTTAATGGTGCGTTTGAATGGTTTGAATTGTTTGTTGTAAATAACAATAACATCATCCAGTAGGCTTATGAGTGAGCCTAGTTCGCCTATGTCATCTTCTTCTTTATTCATTGGATATCCAGAGCCATCAGGTCTTTCATGATGCTCTAGAATAGCTTTTCGACTGGAGACCGGAAAACCTTCCACGTCTTTTAATAGTTTAAAAGCAATAATAGGGTGCAGTTGTATTTCTTTCCATTCTTGGGCGTTTAGCTTTTTAGTCTTATCAAGACAGTTTCTGGGAATAAACAGTAAGCCTATATCGTGTAATACCCCGGCTAAAAACGCAGATTCTATTTTAGCTTGAGAATATTTAGCGACCGCTCCTAAAATGTAGGAAAAGTAAGCAGAGGTTAATGATTGTTTGTATAGGTCTTCGGTTTCAATCTTAAAAATAGTGAGAATTTCTAATAAATCGGGGTACTGTTTTAAGCTATCGCAGCATTGGTCAAGCAGAGAGGCTTTGCCAAAATGCTCATCAATTTCGTTCAACGGTTTGTCTTTGCTGATTAACTCGTCAATCTCTTTGTAAATATCGGATGGAGTTAATGGTTTCGCAATTTTGACATAGCTGGCCAACGGAATGTTTAAGTTAAGCTGCGATAACCTGAGAAACTGTTCTGTATTTAGTACATCCCCTTTATCCGCTACTTGCCCTTCTGGGTGCGCGACGATGTCTTCAGTGACGATCATGTCCACTTTTCCGCGTAGTTTTGCGCGTAAATAAGAAAGGTATTTGTCCATGTTTATCCGTTATTAAAGCTCTCACGACCAATGACCCATTTGCTCAGAATGGATACATTTGATGGTTAAATGACGACTGATTAAAGTAAGTGTAGCAGGGAATTGATGATAGGGTGAAATAGCTGTAAACGGGCGATAATCAAAGCTTTTGGAGTGCTCTGATGCTTCTTGTCATGTGGATAATAATAGCCGGTTAATACGTACAGAAAGACACTGTTTAAATCAATGGGTATAGCGAAGATTGTAATGAGAGGTATAAAAGGCAGTGCTTATAATGAGAAGCACTGCCTCTTGAGGCATATGAGAAGAGCCTAGGTTTTGACAACAAATTTTTTCTTTATTTTCTTATCCGCTAGCACTTTTTTTAGTTGTACATACACGGGCAAGCCATTTTTGTCATAAGGTGGGTAATCTTCACCTTGAATCAGTGGCTCTAGGTAGGCGCGGCCTTGTTCGCTGATGCCAAAGCCGTCTTTGCTGATGTAACTGCGGGGCATCATTTTTTCGACATTGGCGATTTTTTCTAGTGGCGCTTCTTCGATGCTCCAGCTGTACTTTTTGCCTTTGCAACGAATAATCGCTGGCATAACGGCGTTTTTGCCGGCAACCGCCATTTCCACCGCCGCTTTACCTACTGCATAAGCTTGTTCTACATCGGTAGCGGATGCAATGTGACGGGCTGCTCGCTGTAAATAGTCTGCTAGTGCCCAGTGGTATTTGTAGCCCAGCTCATCTTTTACCATGGTGGCGAGTGTAGGAGCCACACCTCCTAATTGTTTGTGACCAAAGGCATCGACGTTACCTGCATCCGCAAGAAAACTGCCGTCTTTGTATTGTGCGCCTTCTGAGGCAACGATGACGCAGAAACCGTGCTTTTTAACGGTGCTTTTTACTCGCTTTAAAAACTTTTCTTTATTAAAAGCGATTTCGGGAAAAAGAATGATATGTGGTGCGTCGCCTTCTTTTTGTGCGGCTAAGCCGCCCGCAGCAGCAATCCAGCCCGCGTGACGCCCCATCACTTCTAGAATGAAGACTTTGGTAGATGTCTCGCACATAGATTTCACATCTAAAGCCGCTTCTTTGGTAGAAATGGCCACATATTTGGCAACAGAGCCAAAGCCGGGGCAATTGTCGGTAAAGGGTAAGTCGTTATCCACAGTTTTAGGTACGTGGATCGCCTGTATCGGATACCCCATGGTTTCTGATAGTTGGGAAATTTTTAGGCAGGTATCAGCGGAATCACCGCCGCCGTTATAGAAGAAATAACCAATGTTGTGCGCTTTAAATACCTCGATGAGTCGTTCATATTCAGCGCGGTTTTCTTCTAGGCTTTTGAGCTTATATCGGCAAGAACCAAAAGCGCCAGAAGGGGTGTGTCTGAGTGCGGCGATATCTTTTTTGCTTTCTTTGCTGGTATCAATCAACTCTTCACGTAATGCGCCAATGATGCCATTGCTGCCGGCATACACTTTGCCAATATGTTTTTTGTGCTGTCGAGCGGTTTCAATCACGCCACATGCGGAGGCATTAATAACGGCGGTAACACCGCCAGACTGAGCATAAAACGCATTTTTCTTCGCCATAAGTAAATATCAACCTGTCTGAATAGAGTCTTTTGTAAAATAAATTAGGCTCGCACTAATGGAATAGTGCTGTTTCGAGCCCGCTGATGGCGGCAATGATACGGGAATTTAACGACGATTTCATGTAAGCTTTACTGATTATCGGCAGGGGAAGAGGGTTTTAAAAATCGTACTATGAAACATATTCATATTTTAGGTATTTGCGGTACATTTATGGGCAGTCTTGCCCAGTTAGCGGTAGCGAAAGGTTATCGTGTTACGGGGGCTGATACGAATGTGTATCCACCTATGAGTACGCAATTAGAGGCCGCCGGTATTGAGCTAATTGAAGGTTTTGATTCCGAGCAATTATCACTTAAGCCTGACATGTTTATTATTGGCAATGCGATTAGCCGAGGCAATCCTTTGCTGGAAGCGATTCTAAATGCCGGGCTGCCGTACACGTCTGGCCCGCAATGGCTAAGTGATCATGTGCTGCAGGGTAAGTGGGTGCTGGCGGTATCGGGCACACATGGAAAAACCACCACTAGCAGTATGTTGGCGTGGATTTTAGAATACGCAAAAATGTCACCGGGTTATCTTATTGGTGGTGTGCCTAACAACTTTTCTGTTTCTGCTCGCTTAGGCGAGACGCCTTTTTTTGTGATTGAGGCCGATGAATACGACAGTGCATTTTTTGATAAACGTTCTAAGTTTGTTCATTACCGCCCTCGTACCTTAGTGGTTAACAATCTTGAATTCGATCATGCGGATATCTTTGATGACTTGGCGGCGATTCAGCGCCAGTTTCATCATGTGGTGCGGACGATTCCTGAAAATGGTCGTGTGATTTTTCCTGACAAAGTTCCAGCGATTGATGATGTGATAAGCCAAGGTTGTTGGAGTGAGACGGCTACCATGTCTCAGTCACATCTGTCCCCGTCAAACTCATCTTCAGTTGGTATACAGTCTCCATCATCGACTACATGGTTCGCCGACAGCATTAGCGAAGATGGTGAATGTTTTGATGTGTATTACGAGAGCGATAAGCAAGGGCAGGTGAATTGGTCTCAATTAGGCGAGCATAATATTGCTAACGGATTAGCGGCCATTGCAGCGGCTCATCATGTGGGTGTTACCGCCGAAGTGAGTTGTGCGGCCTTGTCAGAATTTGGCGGTGTAAAGCGTCGGATGGAATGCGTGGCAGATGTTAATGGCATAAAAGTATATGACGACTTTGCCCATCATCCATCGGCGATAGCGACAACCTTAAATGGCTTGCGCAAAAAAGTAGGTAAAGAAAAAATAATTGCGGTAATAGAGCCGCGATCTAATACGATGCGAATGGGGGTTCATGCTGCACATTTGGCCGAGTCGGTCGCTAATGCGGATCAAGTATTATGGTTTAACCCGCCTAGCTTATCGTGGGATATTGATGGCGTGATTGCCGCTAGTCAGGTACTTAGCGAACGTTGCGATACGCTGGATAATTTAATTGCTCGTATTGTTGAGAGCAGTGAAGCGCCTTGCCATATTGTAATTATGAGCAATGGTGGTTTTGGCGGTGTACACGGTTTACTGGTTGATGCACTTAATGATGCATAAAAAGCATGGCCGTTAAGAAATAGCATAGTGATAATAAACAGTTAGGTTTTTATGGAAAGTAATAAACAACAATTTCAAGCAAAAACAGTCACGCTAGGTATTTCTGGTGCATCCGGCGCACAATATGGTTTGCGCTTATTATCCTGCTTATTGGCAGCGGATTGTAAGGTTTACTTATTGCTTTCACGTGCGGCAGAGGTAGTCATTGCCACGGAAACAAATATTGTTTTGCCGCCATCGGGTCAAGAAAACAGCTTGCAACAACAGCAAGACTTTCTTTCTGAATTATATGGTGCGAAAGAAGGTCAGCTCACTTTATTTAGTCGTGAAGATTGGTTTTCACCAGTGGCGTCGGGTTCTAGTAGCCCTGCAAGTATGGTGATTTGCCCTGCGAGCGGTGGCACGCTATCGTCTATCGCCAGCGGTGCGAGTAATAACTTAATTGAACGAGCGGCCGATGTCGCGTTGAAAGAGCGCCGACAGTTGATCGTTGTGCCGAGAGAGACGCCGTACTCAGAAGTGCATTTAGAAAATATGCTCAAGCTCACAAAAATGGGCGTGGTGGTGTTACCCGCTAGCCCCGGTTTTTATGCGAAAGCTGATACCGTAGAGGATTTAATTGATTTTATTGTGGCTAGAATTCTCGATCAATTGGACTTACCGCAAGACTTGATGCCGCGCTGGGGTGAAAGTTAATAAATCATTCAATTTCATACTGAGCGTTTAATAAGATTAAGACGACCATTTTCTTGAAATAGGAAAAATCATGTTAGAAAAGCTACAAGCTGTTTATTTTACAGCAGTACTCAAATTTCCTTTGTATGTCATTTTGTTTATCTTAGCGCTAACCGCTGCGTTGGCGAGTCAGTTGCCGCAATTAAAAATAGATGCATCTTCTGATGCGCTAACGCTAGAGTACGACGAAGACCTCGATTATTTCCGTAAAATCAGTAAGCGTTATCAGGCGGGTGATTTTTTAGTCGTCACTTATCGCCCTGAAGGCGAACTTTTTGATGATTCAACGTTAGCGCATTTAAGTCGTTTACGTGAATCGTTATTACAAGTTGATGGTGTGGTAGGTGCTAATTCTATTCTCGATGTTCCTTTGCTCTATAGTCCTAAAGTGTCTTTATCCGATGTGACCTCTGGCATTAAAACGTTACGTGATGAAGGCGTTGATCGTGAACTGGCCCGACAAGAATTTTCGCGTTCGCCGATTTATAAAAACATGTTGCTTGGGCCTGATGGGAAGACTACAGCTTTATTGTTGAGTTTAGCGATTGATGAGAAGTTTATTCGTTTAGTTCGTGAGCGAGATGCCTTGCGTTTACAACGTGACACTTCTGGCTTATCAGAAGAGGAAAGCTCTCGCTTAGTGCAAGTCAGCGAAGAGTTTCTAACTTATAGCACGCTCGCAACAGAAAGAAGTCACCAGCGAGTTCAAGAAGTGCGAAAAATAGTGGCCGAGTATAAGGACGATGCGCAAATATTTTTAGGTGGCGTATCGATGATTACGGCGGATATGGTGGACTTTATTCGCAGTGACATAATGGTATTTGGTATCGGCATTATTTTATTTATTATTGTTATTTTAATGATAATTTTTCGTCAGTGGCAGTTTGTCGTGTTGCCATTGGCTACATGCTTTTTAGCTGTGGTGGTGATGTTAGGTTTTCTCGCTACCATTGATTGGCGCTTAACGGTTATTTCATCCAACTTTGTTGCACTATTACTGATCATTTGTTTGATGATGACTATTCATTTGGTCGTGCGCTACAAAGAAGAAAGCAGTCGCTTGCCTGACTCCCGGCGCGAGTATTGGTTGCGAGAAACCCTATCGCATATGATCAAGCCTTGTGTCTATACGGTGTTAACGACGATGGTGGCATTTATGTCGCTCGTCGTTAGCGGCATACGTCCAGTGATTGATTTTGGTTGGATGATGGTGATTGGCCTGTTTATCGCATTTGCCTTATCTTTTTTGTTAATTCCTGCAGGTTTGATGTTGTTGCCTAGAGTCTCAAATAAAGCCGAGTCGATAAGTCAATCTTCGCCGGATAATAATTCCGGTGCGTTTACATTAGTTTTTTCCCGGTTTACTGAGCGCAATGGACGGTTGATTTTAGGTTTAGGTGTGATCGCTGCCATAGTGAGTGCGGTGGGAATTAAGCAGCTGGAAGTAGAGAATCGCTTTATCGATTACTTTCACTCATCTACCGAAATACATCAGGGTATGCTGGTGATAGATCAGCAGCTGGGTGGTACGATTACGTTAGATGTTATTATTGATCATCCGTTACCTGCCCCTAAAGTTAAAGTGCCGAGGGGTAAGCTGGATCCCTTTGCTGAGACAGAAGACCCTTTTGGCACCTCTACCGCGGATCCTTTTGGGGATGTAAAGTCAAAGGTAGATCCGTTTTCCGATTCAGACCCTTTTGCAGATCCATTTACAGACCCCTTTGTCGATCCTTTTGTTGAGCCATCCGCAGATGTTGATGTATTTTCAGAGCCATCGGTGCCTGAATCATCCCAAAAGCCGCCAGTAGACCCCTACGATAGCTATTGGTTTACGCAGGCGGGCTTAGAAAAAATTACTCGGATTCACAACTATTTAGATAGTCTGCCGGAGATTGGCAAAGTGCAATCGTTGGCTATTGCTTATCAGGTGGCAAATGATCTGAATGGGCGCACGGTGAATGATTTTGAATTGGCGTTAATGCGAAACTTATTGCCCGAAGATATTAAAGACTTTTTGTTAAAGCCGTATCTAGCGGGTGAGATTAATCAAACGCGTATTACGATGAGAGTGAAAGAAACTGATCCCGACTTGCGTCGTGATGAATTAGTCACTGAGGTGCGTCGCTACGTGGTTGAGGAGATGGGAATTGCTAGCGAGAATGTGCATGTGACAGGTGTGCTGGTTTTGTATAACAATATGTTACAGAGTCTATTTTCGTCTCAGATACTAACTATCGGCGCGGTATTCTTTGGCATCCTCTTTATGTTTATCATCCTTTTTCGTTCAGTGTCTCTTTCGTTAATTGCGTTAGTACCCAATATGTTGGCAGCCTTAGTCGTATTGGGTGGCATGGGCTTAATGGGAATTCCTTTAGATATGATGACGATTACCATTGCCGCTATCGCTGTAGGTATAGGTGTAGATGATGCTATTCATTATATTTACCGGTTTCGTGAAGAGTTCGCAGTGGATAGAAATTATATCGCGACCATGCATCGTGCCCATGCATCTATCGGCCGTGCCATGTATTACACTTCTGTTACCGTTATTGTTGGGTTTTCTATTTTAGCCTTGTCGAAATTTATACCGTCTATCTACTTTGGTTTGTTGACCGGTTTAGCCATGTTAGCTGCGATTATTTCATCGCTCACATTGTTGCCTCAATTAATGATATTACTAAAACCCTTGGGGAAAGAGCAGGCTTAAGCGTATGACAGAACAGAAAAAAAAGCGTATATGGTTACGTTATTTACTTATCGCCATTATGTCGATAATCGTATTGACGGTTGCTTTTATTTTACCTTTGCGCTGGCTAAACCCTTTAACGACAGCATTTATTATGTCGGACGACAAGGTTGAATCTGTGTGGGCGTATCAGCGTTGGGCGGCGCTGGATGAAATTGCACCGATGATGCAAATGGCAGTGATTGCATCGGAAGATCAAAAGTTCCCGGATCATTATGGTTTTGATTTTGAACAACTTAAAAAAGTGCTGTTAGAGTCTGGTGGCCCTAGTCGTGGAGCGAGCACGATCAGTCAGCAGCTAACTAAAAATGTGTATTTATGGTCAGGTAAAAGCCTTTTTCGTAAAGGCGTTGAAGCGTACCTCACTTTATTTTTGGAGTTACTATTACCCAAAGAGCGTATCTTAGAAATTTATTTGAATGTAGTAGAGTTTGGCCCTGGTGTGTTTGGTGTCGAGCATGCAAGTGAAAAATATTTTCAAAAAAAACCAAAGGATCTTAGTCGGGTAGAGGCATCGCTGCTGGCGGCGGTATTGCCTAATCCTAAAAAAATGCTGGTAAGTAAACCTTCACCTTATGTTTATGATAGAGCCTTAGATATTCGTTTTGCTATTCGTAATTTAGGTGGTGTTAACTATTTGAATCAGCTAAAAAAGCAGACAAAGAATAAGTGACATCTCGTACACCTAAAAAACAAAACGAATACAAAAACAAGCGCCCGATAAATGGGGCGCACCGGCATTATTCTCCACCGTGATTTCTCCGCCATAACTGCTAATAATATCTACTGCTACGCTAAGGCCTATGCCTTGTCCTGGTTTTGCCGTGTCTGCTCGTGCGCCGCGCTGCAAGATGGTATCTCGTTGTTGCTCTAAAATACCATCGCCGTCATCGCTTACTTTTATAGTTAACTCATTTTCATGATGATGTGTGCTAATGACGACTGATGACTCTCCATATTTACAAGCGTTATCAATAATATTTCCCAGTACCTCTAGCAGGTCAGATTCATCGCCAAAAAACAGACTGTCAGCATCGCTTATATTCTGTAAGCGGATAGGTGGGGCGGTATAAATTTTTTCCATTATCTTTATCAGGCGATCAGCGACTTTTTTAACAGAAATTTTATTCGTATTATGGTTGATGGTGCTGTGATTAACACGAACAACAGCGCGTTGTAACTGATGAGAAATAATTTGATTGATCCTGTCTACTTGATCCGTGATCACCTCATCTTGTTGAGTCGTTTTAGATATTTGACTTTGAATAACCGCTAAAGGTGTTTTTAAGCTGTGTGCTAGATCCGACATTGTATTTCGGTAACGCTCTCGCTGCTTTTTTTCTTGTACTAAAATATCGTTAAAATTATTGATCACCGGTTGAATCTCTATGGGGTAATCATCGCTGAGCTGTGAGATATGATTTTTTTGCAATTGTAATAGTTGTGCGGATAAACGTTTTAACGGTTGTAAGCCCCAGCGCATAATAAATACTTGCGCTAAAATTAAAGCAATACCCATCGAACCTAGCCATTGCCATAGGCGCGAGCGATAGCTGTTGAGTTCGGCAATTAAAGAAGCTGCGTCGCTAATGATGATAAAGCGTAAGCGTTTCACATCTTCGCTATTGTTGACCCATTCGGAATCATAGCTCAACACATTGAGTAAGCTTTTCGGTTTATCTAACGCTATTTGAGAAAATAAGCTCTGGTTTAAACGAAAGGTGTTGTCAGTAGGTAGTAACGATGTTGGCAGTAAGTAGGTCGATGCTGATCGCCAAAGTAACCTATTGTTACTGTCAGTAATAAAAGCATAAAGCCCAGAGCCTTGTTGGTTGAGGCGCGGCTCGGTCAATATCTCGGGTAGTTGTGGGCCACTGCTCTCAAGTTCGGTCACCCCAAGCAATAGGTATAATTGCGCTTGTAACTTTTCTTCTTCAGCGTTGAGTTGGCTGTGGTGAAAGGTGTTGAGTAACAGAGTGCCGCTAAGAATGATAAATAACGGTAAAATAATCAGCGATGCTAAAAAAAATCGTTTGAGTAGCGAGCTTTGGGTAAAGTAAAAGCTGAGTTTTTTTATAGTTGAGAGTTTCTGTTGCTCTACCTGATCAGCACTTTTCATCGTCGTTACTCTTGTGATACTGGCGATGCGTCGGCTGCGATTCCGTTACTCGTTGGTTTTAATTCTGTTTTTTCTGTTGTATTTTCTGCTGTATTTTCAGTCAGGCGATAGCCTTGGCCTCGATGGGTGACGATAGGTTTGTGTATGTTGTTAGGGTCAAGTTTTTTGCGTAAGCGACCAATGAGTACCTCGATGACGTTACTGTCCAAATCAAAGTCTTGATCATACAGGTGCTCGGTTAATTCTGTTTTAGAAATGACACGCGCTTTGTTTAAGGCTAAGTATTCAAGTGTATTGTATTCATATTGCGTGAGAGTGATATCCTGATTGTTAATGCTGACTAGTTTTTTTGCCGTATTAATTAATATTTCACCGATATGAATTTCAGGCGAGGCGAGGCCTTTGGAGCGTCGAGTGAGGGCATTTAAACGAGCAAGTAACTCTTCGTTATGAAATGGTTTGGCGAGATAGTCATCCGCGCCAGCTTCTAAACCGATTACTTTATCTTGCCAGCTATCTCGAGCGGTCAGTATAAGAACGGGAAAGTCTTTTTTATGTTGGCGTAGCTGTTTGATAAGCTCTATACCATCCATTTCTGGGAGTCCAATGTCAATGATGGCAATGTCGTAAGGGTGTTCTGAACCTAAGAATAAGCCTTCTCGTCCCTCTTCGGCACTATCGACGCTATAGCTATTTCGCGTTAAAAATTGTTGTAAGTTTTCACGTAGAATTTTTTCATCTTCCGCTAATAGTAAGCGCATAATTACAATCCTGTTTCTATAAGTTTCTGGCGCGGTGGTGATTTTTTGTTGTGTCTTTTCGGTTGATGCAAAATAATGTCGCCGCTGTCGCCATCAACAATAATATTACGCACCCTGCCTTCAGGAGAGAGTACTTTTACACGGTAATTTGTCTTGGTGCCTTTGGTCGGTTTTACCTTAAGCACTTTGCCGTCGGTAAAATTGCGTGCGTTAGCCGCTGCATCCGAGGGGGAGAGTTGCTGTGCATATACGGCGTTACTGCAAATGCAAAAAAGGAATAAGCCGAACGCTTTTTTTAGTAGGGTTCTGTTTCTCCATCCCCCTTTGTCATCAACCGCTATCATATGATTGTGCTCTTTTAATTGCTCTGTTGTTTGTGCTGTTATTTCTACTGAGTTCTTACTAAGTCGTGACTAGATTGCTATTGAATGGCTGCTCAATTACTACGCTTTGTCGCTCTAAGCTGCTGTAGTGATAGTAATCCTAGGCTTTTTTGCTTCGTTTAGTCTACAGCCATCTTAGTAACCTACAGGCTTAACATCAACTGCCACGCGAAAATAAGTGCATAGTGAGCCCTCCGGTTTGTTTGTGACTGATGTGGTTCTTGTCTTGGTATTGGATAGCTAGATTAGCGCCGGATAGCTGAACTTAAACTGAAGTGTTTTAAGCTTGCATATAAATAGCGGGATAGTGTGATTGCTCCACTATTTTCTATATCAATGCCGTATAATGTGGAATATTTTTATCTTATTGTTATTAGGTTTTCATTCTCATGAATATTAAACACTATATGCAGCAAGTAGGTCAGCAGGCGCGTGCGGCCTCTCGAATGATTGCTGCTGCCGATACCGGCATCAAAAATGATGCTTTGCTGGCTATTGCTGCTGCCTTAGATGCTAGTCGAAAGGAACTGCTTGCTGCAAATGCGATTGATATGGCGCAAGGTGAAAAGGATGGCTTAGACAGTGCATTGTTAGATCGTTTATCTCTTGGGGATAAAGGCATCGACGCCATGATCGAGGGCTTGACGCAAGTGGCTGCGTTACCTGACCCCTGTGGCGAAATTAGCGACATGAAGTATCGTCCAAGTGGTATTCAAGTCGGCAAAATGCGTGTGCCCTTGGGTGTTGTAGGGATTATTTATGAATCTCGCCCGAATGTGACTATCGATGCAGCAAGTTTGTGTTTAAAGTCAGGCAATGCGACGATTTTACGTGGCGGCAAAGAGGCTTTACATTCTAACCAAGCTATTGCGCGCTGCATTCAGCAGGGCTTAGAGCAGGTGGGCTTGCCTGCGACAGTAGTGCAAGTGATAGAAACGATTGATCGCGAAGCGGTGGCCGAACTGATTACCATGAGCGAATACGTTGATGTCATTATCCCTCGTGGTGGTCGTGGCTTAATCGAACGGATTGCGAATGATGCCACCGTGTCGGTGATTAAGCACCTTGATGGTATTTGCCATGTATATATCGATGATCAGGCCGATGAAGAAAAAGCATTTAATATCGCCGTGAATTCAAAAACACATCGTTATGGTGTTTGTAATGCGATGGAAACCTTGTTGATTGCAGAGCCTATAGCGGCAGTAATATTACCTCGCTTAGTGGATGCTTATCGCAACAAAGAAGTTGAGTTGCGTGGTTGTGAAAAAACCTGTGCGCTAGCCGATGGCATATTGCCCGCAACAGACAGTGATTGGCAAACAGAATATCTTGCACCTATTTTGTCTATCCGTATCGTGGGTAACATGCAGGCTGCGATAGATCATATCGGTCAATATAGTTCAGGGCATACCGAGGCGATTGTGACAGAAAGTATTACCCGTGCCCGCCAGTTTATGACCTTGGTGGATTCTAGTGCGATTATCGTTAATGCCTCCACGCGATTTGCTGATGGCTTTGAATTTGGCTTGGGTGCGGAAATAGGTATCTCAACGGATAAGATTCATGTGCGAGGGCCTGTTGGTTTGGAAGGGCTTACATCGCAAAAGTGGATTGTCTTTGGCGATGGTCATATCCGCACATAATGTCTTTTTCAAAAGCTTCTCTCTCAAAAGTGCTTGTCTCAAAAACAATAGGTGTTCTAGGCGGCACATTTGATCCGGTACATAACGGCCATATTCAAATAGCGCTGGATGCACTAGAGGCATTAGGTTTAGATGAAGTACGCTTAATGCCTTGTCATCGACCTCCGCACCGCGACTGCCCAGCATTAGCTAGCGAACAGCGAGTAGAGCTACTGCGTTTAGCGGTGAAAGATCACCCGCAGTTGAGTGTAGATACACGCGAGTTACTGCGAGAGCAGGCTTCTTATACGGTGACGACGTTGGAAAGTTTGCGCAAAGAATTAGGCGCAAACGTAAGTATTGTATTTATCATGGGCGCAGATGCGTTTGCTCAATTAACCACGTGGTATCAGTGGGAGCGACTACGTGATTTGGCACATATTATAGTGATGGCACGGCCTAATAGTTCCTCGCCATCTCATCCGGTATTACAGCAGTGGGTTGAGCAGGCAAAATTATCGGCTAGTGAGAGTGAACAGTACGGCGAAGATCTTTCTGCTAATATCTACGCACAGTTTCACCAGCAGCCAGCAGGTGGTTTTGCGTTGTTGGAGCGGCATTTGATGGATGTGTCTGCAACCGCTATACGCACCGAGCTTGAAGGTGTAAATGACTCAAAGGCTGCCGCTCACTTACCCAGAGCGGTTGCGACATATATCCAAGAAAATGGCTTGTATCGCTCTGGCCGATAAGCGGTTGATGTGAAGCAATAATGGATGAATATATTCTGCCGTACTGTGGGTTTGCAGGGGCAAATTTTATAGAACGAATTAATTAAAACAGTAGGAATTGGAATGATTGAAAATGTAAGCCGCTTAGCGGCAGAAGCTTTAGATGATATGAAAGCGCAAGATGTGGTGACTTTGGATGTAACCAGCCTCAGTGAGGTGATGGATGATCTGATTATCGCTACCGGCACATCAAATCGTCACGTTAAATCATTAGCGGCGAACGTCGTTGATGAATTAAAAAAGCAGGGGCTTGAGCCTATCGGTGTTGAAGGGATGGACTCATCCGATTGGGTGTTAGTGGATTATGGCTCTGCAGTCGTTCACGTTATGTTGCCGCAGACGCGTCAGTTCTACGATCTTGAAAAATTGTGGTCGCCGTTAGAGCGCGAAACCAATTATGACGGCAGCATGCCTCAAAAATAGAAGGCAAATAAAATATGCGAGTGCGTATTATCGCGGTGGGAACCAAAATGCCGTCGTGGGTGTTGGAGGCAACGCAAGACTATTTAAAGCGCTTTCCGAGAGAGTGGTCGGTAGAATTTGTCGAGATAGCCCTAGGTCATAGAGGCAAAGGGCAAGACACGGCTAAGGCTATCGCTAAAGAAGGCGAAAATATGCTGGCAGCGATAGATGATCGTGAACGAGTGATTGCTCTTGATGTCCAAGGGAAATCGTGGAGTACCGAGCAACTATCGCAACAAATGCAACACTGGCAAATGGACGCGCGCAATGTGGCTTTATTAGTCGGTGGTCCTGACGGTTTAGCGCCAGAGTGCTTGGCAAAAGCGGAGCAGCGTTGGTCTTTGTCGGCGCTGACTTTACCGCACCCATTAGTCCGAGTGCTGTTGGCAGAGCAGTTATATCGCGGCTGGAGTATTCTTAAGAATCATCCTTACCATAAATAAATAGTATAAATAAACAGTATAAATAAAAAAACACACAAACTAAACGTATGCCCAATACATCTTATTCTCACTAGGTTGCCCTAATCTCTTAAACACTATGCATGAGTTAGAAAACTTTAAAGATCATCACCGCGAAGCGACTACGATTAAAGGTCGTTTGCTAGTGACCATGCTGCTAGTGTTGGTGATGCTGGGTATATTGCTAAGCAGATATTACAATTTACAGGTCGTTAATCACGAGAACTATGCGACTCAGTCAGATAATAATCGCATTCTGGTGCAAACAATTCACCCTAAGCGCGGCCTGATTTTCGATACTAACGGTGAATTGCTAGCGGATAATCGCCCAAGTTATGTGCTATCACTCACGCCGGAAAATATTCCAGACCTTTCTCAAACTATCAATATTTTAAAAAACTTTGTTGATATTAGCGAAGACGATGTTAGTCGTTTTTATAAAACCCTTAAAAGTGGTCGCCGCCCTTATCAGTCAGTGCCTTTACATCACCGTTTAACGGAGACTGAAATAGCGCGTATCGCGGTGAACGAATATCGCCTGCCCGGCGTAGATGTAGAAGCCCAGCTAGTGCGCAGTTATCCTTTCCCTTTTTTATTTGCTCATACGGTTGGCTATGTTGGCAAAATCAATGACAAAGAGTGGAACCGTTTTAATGAAGAAGAGCAGGCGCGCTATAAAGGCTTGCCGACCATAGGGAAAATTGGTTTAGAAAAATTTTATGAAGATCAGTTGTTTGGTACGACGGGTTTTCAGCATGTCGAAATTAATGCGCGTATGCGTGTATTACGCACACTGGAGCGACAGCCCCCCATTCCCGGCACCGATTTACATTTGCACGTAGATAAGCGATTACAGGAAACGGCATTTCAAGCAATGGAAGGCCGCCGAGGTGCGATTGTGGCAATCGATATTAAAACCGGCGGTATTTTAGCGATGTTAAGTACGCCAACCTATGATAGTAATTTATTTGTGACGGGAATTAGCCATAAAAATTACAATGCGTTGACTGAAAGTGTAGATATCCCATTATTTGATAGAGTCATTCAGGGCACTTATCCGCCAGCGTCTACGATTAAACCTGTTTTTGGCCTAGTGGGTTTAGACTCAAGAACCATCACAACCAGCCATCGTATTTTTGATCCCGGTTATTACAAACTCGAAAATGATGATCGTCTATATCGCGATTGGAAACGCACTGGTCACGGTTGGGTAAATGTACATAAAGCCATTGTGCAATCGTCAGATACTTTTTTTTACGATATGGCGTTTCGTACCGGTATCGACACACTACACCGCTATGGCACGATGTTTGGCTTGGGCAGCCGTACCGATATTGATTTGCCTAATGAACGTAGAGGGTTGTGGCCATCACGAGAATGGAAAAAACAGACGAAAGGTATTCCGTGGTTCCCCGGTGATACGATCAACGTAGGCATTGGGCAAGGTGATGCGGCGGCTACACCGCTGCAGATGGCTGTAATGACCTCTACGTTGGCAAATAGAGGTGTGCGCATGAAGCCTCGATTGGTGAAAGCAATGAATAATGTAGCGATCGCACAAGAAGTCGTGTCTACTATGGAAGGCGTGAGTGATCAGCATTGGGATGCTATCCATGAAGCGATGTACGATGTGGTGCATGCTTCTAACGGTACTGCGCGACGCATTAGCCGTAATCTTTCGTATAAGATCGCAGGTAAAACGGGTACTGCGCAAGTGGTCGGCATTAAGCAAGGTGAAGAATATGATGCTGAAGCGTTAAAAGAGCGGCATCGAGATCATGCTCTATTTGTTGGTTTTGCGCCTTATGAAAACCCCGAAATTGCCGTGGCGATTATTGTTGAAAATGGCGGGTCCGGTTCTTCTGCTGCGGCACCTGTTGCCAGAAAGTTATTTGATGCGCACTTGTTAGGTGAATACTTATTGGATGAAGAAGAGCGTGTGACTGCTACCAACGGAGTACAGCCTTAATGTCTTCAGTGCGACAGCAGGATTTTCTACGACGTATGCCGGAGGCGAGTAATGACTTACGTCAACGCCGTAGTTTTTGGCACGCCATCCATATCGACCCGTGGTTATTACTGCTACTGATCATACTAACAGTGAGTGGTATGTGGGTGTTGTACAGTGCTAGCGAAGGGAGTTTACGCATGGTGCAGCGCCAAGCGACTTTTTTTGGTTTAGCTTATATCGCAATGTTTGCGGTGGCGCAGGTGCGTTTATCTCTAGTGGCTCGTTGGGCACCGGTTTTTTATATTGGGGGTGTTTGTTTATTAATTGCGGTACTGTTCTTTGGCGTAGGCGCTAAAGGTGCGCAAAGATGGTTGAGTTTAGGTGGGTTTCGTTTTCAGCCTTCAGAGATTATGAAGCTTGCTATGCCGATTGCTATTGCTGCTTATTTAGCCAGTAAAACCTTGCCGCCTAAATTTAAACATGTTTTTTGGTCGCTAGTGTTAATAGCCATACCGACGGTATTAATCATCCGTCAGCCGGATTTAGGGACGTCTATTCTAGTTGCAGCATCAGGTATTATCGTTTTATTTTATTCCGGCCTAAGTTGGCGTTATATCGTCACCGCCTTTACCTTATTAGGCGCTAGTATTTGGCCTATGTGGGAATATGTGTTGCGTGACTATCAGCGCCAGCGAGTATTAACGTTATTTAATCCGGAGTCTGACCCACAAGGGGCTGGTTGGAATATTATTCAATCGAAAACCGCCATCGGTTCTGGTGGAATGTCAGGTAAAGGCTGGCTTGAAGGTACTCAATCACACCTTAATTTTTTACCTGAAAGCCATACGGATTTCATTATTGCAGTACTGGCAGAAGAGCTGGGTTTTATTGGTGTACTATTGTTATTGGCTTTGTATTTATTGATTGTGGCGAGGGGTTTTATTATCGCAGCCAATGCCCAAGATAGTTTTCGCCGTTTATTGGCCGGTAGTATTACGCTGACATTTTTCATTTACGTTTTTGTGAATGTTGGTATGGTGGGAGGGTTGTTACCGGTTGTGGGTGTGCCTTTACCGCTAGTGAGTTTAGGAGGGACATCTTTAGTTACCTTGATGCTCGGTTTTGGTTTGCTCATGGCGATTAGTACCGAACAGCGTTTGGTGGTGAATAAATAACCACCTCTTGAGAATGATTTATCTTGAATTTGATGAGCATTGCTCGTGTAAAAATTAGAGGAAGCAGTATGAAAACCATAGTAATTTCAATAACAATGAAGGTGATGTTAGCCGTTGGCTTTGCCTTATTGTCGGTCAATACGATAGCCAGCAGCACACAGGATTATGTGGCGCGAGCGGATGTAGATACTTTTATTGATGAAATGGTGAACGAACATCAGTTTTCTCGTGATGAGATGGAAGCATGGTTTGCTGAAGCCGTAAAAAAACAAAATATTTTAAAGGCAATTGCCCGCCCCGCTGAAAGAACCCATACATGGGCGAGCTATCAGGATATTTTTCTCACTTCTTCTCGCCTGAGTAAAGGGGTAGACTTCTGGATCGAAAACGAAGCAACTCTTGCAAGAGCGGAGGCTGAGTTTGGTGTTCCCGCAGAAGTTATTGTAGCTATTATCGGTGTAGAAACTCGTTACGGTGGCAATAAAGGAAGCTTTAGGGTTATTGATGCGTTGAGTACATTAGGGTTTGATTATCCTCCACGTTCATCCTTTTTTCGTAAAGAATTAAAAGAATTTTTCTTGCTAGCACGAGAGCAAAAACAAGACCCTCTCACCTTAATAGGCTCTTATGCAGGCGCAATGGGGTATGGGCAGTTTATCCCCTCTAGCTATCGCGCGTATGCGATTGATTACACCGATGATGGCTTTGCTGATATTTGGAATAATGCCACGGATGCGATAGGCAGTGTGGCGAATTATTTTAAGCGTCATGGCTGGAAAAAAGGGCAGCCCGTTATTGTTCGAGCGCGTATCAGTGAAGGTTACGACGACAGTATTCTAAATGATTCACTAAAGCCAAAGCACACCGTCGCTAGTCTGGCAGAAAAAGGTTATAAGCCTGTAGAAGCGTTACCAGAGCAAACCGCTAATGCCGTTTATTTAGACGGTAAAAAGGGCGCTGAATTTTGGATAGGCTTGAACAATTACTATGTCATTACGCGCTATAACCACAGCCGCTTATATGCTATGTCGGTATGGCAGTTAAGCCAACAAATTGCTGAGGCAAAGCAGCAGCGCTCTCTTTAGCGTTCTCTCTAAAAAGTCAGTAGTAGGTTTTACTTATGAAACGAGTACTTCTCATCGCATCGCTAGTGTCAGCTTTATCGGCATGTACAACGGTATCTGATTTGATTCCGACATCAATCAGTTCTAGCGATAGCGGAGATAGTGCGCCTCAAGAACGTAGAGACGTTTCACAAATTACCGATGCTCAGCCTCAGCCAGTCATTCGGACTCGCGCAGGCAATAAATCGCCTTATACCGTATTAGGTAAAACCTATACTTTATTGCCCGAAAGCGAGGGTTATAAAGAGCAAGGAGGTGCATCTTGGTATGGCACCAAGTTTCATGGCCGACGGACGGCTAATGGCGAAGTATATGATATGTGGGGCATGACCGCGGCACATAAAACCTTGCCAATCCCTAGCTATGTACGAGTGACCAATATGGAAAATGGTCGTAGTGTGATCGTATTGGTGAATGATAGAGGCCCATTTCACAGTGAGCGTATTATCGATCTCAGCTACGCTGCTGCGGTGAAGCTAGGGTTTGCTGATCAAGGTGTTGCCGATGTAGAGGTGGTTGATGTCACACCACTAGAGCAATCCGCTAAAACGCCTTTGGCAGTTACCGCTATTCCCAGCAACGCTAAAACCGTAGTGGCTCCGTATTCAGCTCCTGTTGTTTCAACACCAGCTTTAACACCAGCTTCAACACAAACTTCAACACCAGCTTCAGTTCCAGCCGCAATTCCGTCAGCGCCCGCTGCGCCAAAGGAAGTGGTTGTGGCTGCACCAGTTGTGATTAAACCACCCGTTAACGATACACCTAATTCAACAGAGAATAAGCAACCCGCTATTTATCTTCAGGCTGCCGCATTTAAGTCTCTAGAGAGTGCTCAAAAATTACAGAAAAAACTGCAAGAAAAGCTATCTTCTCCTGTTTTTGTCGTGCCGAGCAGCAATAATATATGGCATCGAGTCCGAGTAGGCCCTTTGGCTGGGGTGCAGAAAGTTTCTGAAGCACGACAAATCTTGTCAGAGCAAGGCATCAAAAAACCACAGGTCGTTAAAGATCCCTAATAGGGTTTAATCGCCGGTATTTATTGTCACTTATGCTAGAATGTCGACCCTCAAAATTCTTAATCCCTTCAATATATTAATGATGATATCCAATAAGAGCTTTTTATGACCTTTTTAGCGCGTTCCGTTTTATTCATTCTGAGTTGTAGTGTTGTCATGTTGTCCTATGCGCGGCCAGTGATTATTCCTGCGCCCCCTCAATTAGCGGCGACAGCTTATTTTCTAATGGATACCAATACTGGCCGTGTACTCGTTGAAAAAAATGCAGATATGCAATTACCGCCTGCAAGTATGACTAAAATGATGACCAGCTATATCGTGTCATCAGAAATCGAACGGGGTTCAATCAATCCAGACGATTTAGTCACTATTAGTGTGAAAGCGTGGAAAAAAGGCGGGTCAAAAATGTTTGTCCGCGAGGGAACACAAGTATCGATAAAAGATTTATTACGGGGTGTAATTATTCAATCGGGTAACGATGCCAGTATCGCCTTAGCGGAACATATCGCCGGTAGCGAAGCCGCTTTTGCCGATATTATGAACCAACAAGCCGCATTACTGGGAATGACTAATACCGTCTTTAAAAATGCCACCGGCTGGCCGGCAGACGGCCACATCAGTAGTGTGCGCGATTTAGCGATTTTAGGCCAAGCATTAATTAAAGATTTTCCAGAGCATTACAAGCTCTACTCAGAAAAATATTTTACCTATAACGGTATCAATCAGCCTAACCGTAATAAATTATTATTCACGGATAAAAGTGTTGATGGTATTAAAACAGGGCATACCGAAGAAGCGGGGTTTGGTTTAACAGCATCTTCAGAAAGAGACGGCATGCGTTTAGTTTCTGTGGTAACGGGCACCCGTTCAGAGTCTGCTCGTGCAGCTGAATCACAAAAATTATTGTCTTACGGTTTTCGTTATTACTACACACACAAGCTTTACAGTAAAGGTGATGTGGTTAACACCGCGGTAGTATGGAAAGGACAGCAAGAAGAAATTAAAATTGGCTTAACGAACGATATTTATTTAACAGTGCCTCGCGGCAGTGAAAATGATTTACAGGCAACCGTCCATATCGATGAAGTGATCCAAGCCCCGATAGTACAAGGCCAAGAACTGGGTAATGTTGTAGTGGTGCTAGATGAAGAAGAGTTACTCAATGTGCCTGTGATCGCTTTAGCCTCTATCGAAGAGGCGGGTATTTTTTCTCGTATGTTAGATAGCATACAATTATTTTTTGGCGGCTTTTTTAGCACTAAATAAGCAGCTGAATACGTCAGTCAATAGATAGCGGTTTTTAATAATGGCAGATAATGTAAACGATCAATCAACAACTCCTCCTGTGATAGAGTTCCCTTGCCACAATTACCCGGTGAAAATCATGGGTGAGGCTAGCGACACCTTTTTAGAGTTTGTCTTAGCGACTACCGAGGTATACGCCCCTAACTTTGATCGCAATAAAGTAGCGCTAAAGCAAAGCAGTAAAGCAAAATTCAGCTCCGTTACTGTATTTATTACAGCAACGGGAGCTAAGCAGCTAGAAGAGTATCATCAGGCCTTAAAAGCAAATACAGCAGTTAAAATCGTTTTATAAGCATGATGGCCTTTGTTATTTTTTCTAGGCGCGAAAGCAAATGAGTGATACCCCTCAATCCTTGCGGGTTCGTCATTTAGGTGTGCAGCCTTATGAACCAATTTGGCAGTCCATGTCTGCATTCACCAATAGTCGTGACGATAGCACCATGGATGAATTATGGGTGGTAGAGCATGAACCTGTATTCACTCAAGGGCAGGCAGGTAAGCCGGAGCATATCTTACAACACACTAATATTCCCATCGTAAAATCAGATCGAGGCGGGCAGGTCACTTACCATGGCCCTGGTCAGCTGATACTTTACCCTTTGATCAACCTGCGCCGACGTTCACTAGGCGTCCGAGATATGGTGACTTTGTTAGAAAAGCTAGTGATCCAGTGGCTGGCGATTTACCGTATTGAGTCTTATGCTAAAGCGGATGCACCCGGTGTCTATGTCCAGTTAAACGGAAATGATGCTAAAATAGCATCTTTGGGCTTACGCATACGCAGAGGCTGCAGCTTTCATGGCGTGAGTATCAATATCGATATGGACTTAAGTCCTTTCGATTATATCAACCCTTGTGGCTACCAAGGCTTGGCCATGACCCAGTTAAGCGCACTACTACCTGCGCCTTTTCCAGATAAGAGTCTATTACAGGAATCGTTAGTAGCACTATTCGCCCAGCAGTTGGGCGTGTCAGATATTCAATACACCAGTGACCGTTGGGTAGATCCTAATTTCCCCGCTAACACTAATCAAAAGATCTAGTCGTATGACAGCGCCGCTATAGTTATTTTTCTATAGTTGGGAATGAGTTTAGAGAGAGTTAAATCGTTATGACAGAATTAACCAATACACCAAATGTTGATAACCACAGCACCGATAACCCTAGCACCGAGAACCCTAGTACTGATGCATTAGCCACAGATGCCGCAGCGGCATCTTCTTCTGTATCCTCGACTGCCCCCGTTCGCCGTACCGTTCGCCGCGAAAAAGGTGAAAAACTACGCGATGCCGATAAAGTCGAGCGCATACCCGTTAAGGTGATCGCAACCGACGAAATGTTGCGTAAGCCAGAGTGGATTCGAGTCAAAATGCATTCGTCTCCCGAAGTAGAACGAATCAAAAAAGTGTTACGCAAAAACAACTTGTCGAGCGTGTGCGAAGAAGCCGCTTGTCCCAACTTAGGTGAGTGTTTTTCTGGTGGCACCGCTACCTTTATGATCATGGGTGATATCTGTACTCGACGCTGTCCATTTTGTGATGTTGGTCACGGCAAGCCTAATGACCTTGATGCGCAAGAACCTATTCGCTTAGCGGAAGCTATCGCCGAAATGCGTTTGAAATATGTTGTGGTGACCTCAGTGGATCGTGATGATTTACGCGATGGTGGCGCACAGCATTTTGCCGATTGTATTCGTGAAGCCCGAGAGCGTTCACCTTCTTTAGAGGTGGAAATTCTGACCCCCGATTTTCGCGGCAGAATGGAAATAGCCTTAGATATTCTGGCTGAAGAAGCGCCAGACGTATTTAACCACAACCTAGAAACCGTGCCACGTTTGTATCGTGAAGCGCGCCCCGGCGCTAACTACAAATGGTCATTAGACTTGCTCAAGCAATATAAAGCACGCCGCCCAGATGTGATGACCAAGTCAGGACTGATGGTTGGCTTAGGCGAGACCAAAGAAGAAATCTTTGAAGTACTAAAAGACATGCGCGAATACAATATCGATATGTTAACCATCGGCCAGTATTTACAGCCATCAAAAGATCACCTGCCAGTAAAACGTTTTGTGACACCGGAAGAGTTTCAAGAGTACAAAGACTTTGCTGATAGTATTGGTTTTCAGCGAGCGGCCTGTGGTCCATTAGTGCGTTCGTCTTATCATGCGGATCAACAAGCCCATGGCGTTGAAATTAGTTAAGCGTTTGTCGGTTCCAATAATACTTAAAAAGCGTAATGTGTCTTCGTACACCTTGCGCTTTTTTTTGCCTACGGTTTTGTTTGCTTTTGTGTTATCCGCTTGCCAGCCGCGTGATTCGTCTGAGTATATTTTTGATAACTATCTTTATCGATTATCTAATAGTTTACAGGTAGATAGAGAGTCGTTGCCGCAGTTAAATAACACCGCCTCATCACTTAGCCCCTTACCTCTATATCCCGCTCGTCGAGAATTACAAAAAAATATCTCGTCCATTAATATCAACTTACTTGAGTTTTTACGTTTATCCGAATGTGAATTACAGCGGCATATTGGTCAGCGTAATGGGGGTTTAGGGCGGGTAATGGGAGAGACTCAACAATTGATTTACGATGCTAAATTTATAGCCTTGGCAGAGCAATGCTTATCCCAGTTAGAGCCTACGTCCAAGCTTTTCAGCACCTTAACTCGCGCTGATGACCATAAGCGCCAATACCTGCCTTCGTCCATTTGGAATGCGAGTTTCGCGAGTAAAGAATTCGCTTACTTGTTCTCCTTAGGCGCTAGCCCTTTATCTTTACCTGCTGCCACAGAGCAACCATTACAGCTCGCTAATGCCTTAAAAAATATAAGGCAGAAGTATCAGCAATTAATCAGCAGAAATTTTACAAAAGACGCTCTTGATGACATAGAAAATTATTATCAAATTATTGAATCGTCCAAGCGTATAGGGGAGCTACGATTATCGTTGCAAGCTACCACGCATATGTTGCAACAAGCGGATAAAATATTATCTGTACGCATTAACGAAAGGCCGCTCTGTCGACAGCAGCAAGCCAATGCGCAATTTACTATCGTTAATAATGTGTTTTATAAATATTACATAGGACAAGTACAGCCCTATATCTCTGGACTACACAAACAGTCTGTGGTTGTTTTTTCTGCGATAGATGAGTTAGTGAAAATGCAAGAGCCTAGTCGCACACAGGCACTGATAGACTTTTGGGCAGCGGTTTATCGTGATAAAAATAGTGAGTGGCAATTATTTAATCGGCAAGTAAAAACCCATACATTAAACTGGCAAGCCTTATTAAAACAATGTGGAAAGCTGCCGTCGTAATTTTTTACATGACTATAGTTTTTTGTATATGCGCACGTCGTCATTCTGAAAAGCGCTTTCTGCTTATTCAGAATCTAGCTTTTCATTTTAGTTTTCCATTTGGCTTTATAACTTTCTTGCCTGAGGCGGCGGAAACCAACTACCATTTTCTGCTACGTTGATAAGATGATCAACGGTAACGGGAAATGCTTTTCTATGGTTCTCTCTTTTGAGTTTGAAAAAGCGCATGAGGAAAAATTCACCTCTTTCATGAAAGTACTGCTCGAAATCCATAGATGAAAAATCAGTGTTTAATTCGTTTTTCATGGCGTTAATAATAGCTAATATATCGTCACCCATAATGCGTAAATCCGATCTAAGTCGAGAGGCACGAAAGATATTCTTGGATTTCCAGCCGCTATGGTGTGAAATAATACGGATGACCTGATTTTCTAGCTCGCTTGGTGCAGTATTGGATATAGTGCTTGCGTTCATTTTTACACTCGCAATAAATTCCACAATACTAACATATGACACGCCACCGCAATAAAGGTAATGCGGTGACGAAGTGCTTGATACCACTTTGGATATAGGTCTTGTAGAAATAGTTTTTCCCAAAACAACAACGCAAGAAAACCTACCATCGCTATCCCCGTGTGGTATATCGGCGGTAAAAAATAGCCCGCAAGCGGCATGAGTGAAAAGATAATCGCCGCATGAATATGGCGCTTAATGAATTCAGCGTTGTTATCATTGTGTGCGAACAAGGCGATCGCCCAAATGCTACCAGCCAAAAACCCGTAAATAATAGTCGAATAATGTAAAAAAATATCGGTAAGCCACTGTTCCGCATCAGCAAATATCCATGGGCCAAAAGCACCTATAAAAAATGGCAGCAAGCCTAAGTACATATAGTTAGTAATAGTGTCTTGATGCGGATTAAGTCGCGATGTTGATGAAGTGCTCATAGGAATGTTGTCTCTTTTCTGTATTTCTTTGTCTGTGTTTCTTTTTCTATGTTTATGCCGTTCAGAATATACGTGGGATCATAAACGATACCTCATATTAATCCTACTGGTTCTATTCCATCCTCTTTTACATTATTTCGGCACTCGCGCTAATACCCATGCGCTGACTTTACCCGCGCCTGCTTTTTTTAATGCCGTGGTCATCGCGTCTACCGTTGCGCCAGTGGTCATCACGTCGTCAATAATGACCACATGCAGATTATTCAGAGGGCTTGTAACAGTAAAGCCGTGCTTTAGGTTCTTCATCCGTTCCTTTCTGTCTAGGTGCTTTTGTTCGGGAGCTGAGCCTGTTCTTTTTACGTCGGTAAATAAAGGGATGTTCAGTTTCTTATGTATGACATTGGCGAAAAAAGCGGATTGATTAAACCCACGCCGTCCTTGTTTGCGCCAATGCAGTGGTATTGCGGTAACCATGTCAGGTAGGGGAATGTGTTGTTGGGTCATATGTTTTTTGATGGCCTCACACCATAGGTCGGCCAAGGCTTGTCCGGCAAAAAAGTCACCTTGCTGTTTAAACCGCATAATCAAGTGAGATAGCGGCGCTTGATAAAGGTAAGGGCTATATACTCGATCATAAGCAGGCATTTTCTGTAAGCAGCCGCCACATAATAAGGCGCTGTGGGCGAGTGGCAGTGCGCACACACTACACTGGTATTGTGGTGTATACAGAAACTGTTGTTGGCAGGGTTCGCAAATACGTTGTGGTGATTTGCTATCACAAAGCGCGCAGCGATGAGGGATATGCGGGATGGATATCACGGAACGTAATAATGGAAATAAATACGCCGAGAGTAAATGGCGTAGCTTGCAAGATAGTTTCAAAGATAGCTTGAAAGATAGTTTACGGTAGAGTCTGACGCATTCCTTCGGTATCATAGTGGTTAACCTAAAATTCCATTTATGGTTGACTGCTGGCTGGTTACATATTGCTTAAATGCCGCAGACGTCTATTTTGGAATGAAAGCACTACGAAAGCAATAAGTGAGCGTCTCTTATGTCATCAGCCAAGCCATCTTCTTCTAACGCCCCTTCTTCTAACGTTCCTTCTTTACGCCACGATTGGATGCGAGATGAAGTCTCTGCATTATTCGCCTTGCCGTTTAATGACCTGCTATTTCAGGCGCAGACGGTACATCGCCAACATTTTAATCCTAACCAGGTACAAGTCAGCACCTTGTGTTCGATTAAAACGGGTGCATGCCCAGAAGACTGTAAATATTGTCCGCAAAGTGCGCGTTACGATACCGGCTTAGAAAAAGAAAAACTCATGCAAGTGGATGCGGTGATAGAAGAGGCTAAAGCGGCTAAATCTAGCGGTGCGACGCGTTTTTGTATGGGGGCAGCATGGCGCTCACCAAAGAATAAAGATTTGCCCTATGTAGTCGAAATGGTAAAAGGCGTGAAAGCCTTAGGCTTAGAAACGTGTATGACTTTGGGGATGTTGGATGATAAGCAATCTTCCGAACTCGCCGCTGCCGGTCTTGACTATTATAACCACAACCTCGATACCTCAAAAGAATATTACGGCGATATTATTACCACGCGCACTTATGATGATCGCTTGAACACGCTACAAAACGTGCGTGATGCCGGTATGAAGGTGTGCAGTGGGGGTATTGTGGGGATGGGCGAAGGCGAGCAAGATCGCGTTGGCTTACTTATTCAATTAGCCAATATGCCAGCACATCCGGAGTCGGTGCCGATTAACATGTTGGTACGTGTTGAAGGTACGCCTTTTGAAGCGCTTGATGACTTAGACTCTTTCGATTTTATTCGTACCATCGCGGTTGCTCGTATTATCATGCCAAAATCTCATGTGCGTTTATCGGCGGGTCGTGAAGAAATGAACGAACAAATGCAAGCCATGGCCTTCTTCGCGGGTGCTAATTCTATATTCTACGGTGAAAAACTACTTACCACAGCCAACCCCGAAGCAGATAAAGATAAGCAATTATTCAAACGCTTAGGTATCGAACCAGAACCGTATTCTGCGGTAGAAGACCGTAGAGAGGGTGGTAATGCTAGTGCTGTTAGTAATGTTAGTAATGGAGCAGTAGAGATCTTTGAGCCTACAGCTAAAGAGGCAATTCAACAGACAGCGCAAGCAACGCCTTTATTTTATAACGCTGTAAGTTAAATCAAATCATCTCAAGCTGTTGGCGGCACAAGTAATGACTCCATTTGATGCAGAACTCACCACGGCGCTAAATAAGCGCCGCGAACAGCAGCGTTATCGGCAGCGCCGTACCTCGCAATCCCCTCAAGACGCAAATGTTGTGGTCGATGGTAGCACTTATCTAGCGTTTGCCAGCAACGACTATTTAGGCTTAGCCAATCACCCACAAGTAGTCAGTGCCTTGCAGCAGGCCGCTGAAGACAGCGGTGTGGGCAGTGGCGCGTCTCATCTAGTACATGGTCACACGCATCACCATCATTCCTTAGAGCAAGCATTAGCGCGCTTTACCGGGCGAGAGCGAGCCTTGTTGTTCTCTACTGGCTATATGGCGAATATGGGCGTAATTTCTGCTTTGGCAGGGCGAGGTGATCATGTCTATCAAGATCGCTTAAATCACGCCTCATTACTGGATGCGGGTATTGTTAGCCGCGCAAAAATGATTCGTTATCGTCACAACGATATTGAACAGTTAGAAAGTTTGTTAGCCAAAGAGAGCAAAGATAGTAAGGAGAGTAAAGATAGTAAAGCCGGTCATACAAAACGAAAGCTAGTTGTTGTAGATGGCGTATTCAGTATGGATGGCGATATAGCGCCATTGCAAGAACTATCGGCCTTATGTCAGCGCTATCATGCTCAGCTCATGGTCGATGATGCTCATGGTTTTGGCGTATTAGGCAAGCACGGTGGTGGCTGTGTCGAGCATTTTAATTTGTCTAGCGAGGAAGTGCCTATTTTAGTTGGCACACTAGGCAAAGCCTTTGGTACGTTTGGCGCATTTGTCGCAGGCTCTGAAGCCCTAATCGAAACTCTGATTCAATTTGCTCGCCCGTATATTTATACCACCGCATTACCACCAGCCATCGCGGCAGCTACGCAAGCGAGCTTAGCATTATTACAAAACGATTTTCCACGACGAGAATCCTTACACCAGCTCATCGCCTATTTTCGGCAGGGCGCCGCATCACTCGGCTTACCTATAATGGATTCGCTCACCGCCATACAGCCAATTGTCTTAGGCGATGATAATACCGTGCTAAAAGCGGCTCATTTTTTACGTGACAATGGGGTGTTAGTGGGAGCGATTCGACCACCGACGGTACCCGAAGGCACCGGGCGTTTACGCATCACGCTTAATGCTAATCATTGTGAAGCGGATATTGATCGCCTGCTCAGATTGTTGGCTGAGGCGTGTGCTTGCTCGTGACTTTTCCTCCACAAAAAGACAGCTCTCAGCAGCACCCTCAAACGGTCTATCCACAAATAACGTCCACGCAGTTGCCGCCTATTGTATTGTTGAATGGATGGGGAATGGCGGGCAACGCTTGGGGGTCATTTATTCCGGTATTGCAACAACAGCACGATGTGGTGGTGATAGATGTCGTGTACAGCGAAGACGCAGACGCTCTTTGTCACAACTTACATCAACAGCTACCCAAACCTTGTGTACTCATCGGCTGGTCTCTAGGCGGGATGTTAGCGACTAAAATAACCGCACGGTACCCTGAATCGATTGTGGGTTTAATTACCTTGGCGAGTAACGCACAATTTGTGGCCGATAGTGATTGGCCGGATGCGATGTCTGCAGATGTTTTTGACGCGTTTTTTTACTTGTTTACTTCGAATCCAGATAAAGCGCTGCAACGTTTTTCACACTTGGTCGTACAAGGCGATACACAACGCCGAGAACAAAAGCAGTATTTGCAATCGTTAACAGAAGCAAAAACTCCTACAGTTAATCCACCTGAATTAATGGCTGGTTTAGTGTTGTTGCGAGACATAAAAAATCAAACGGCTTTGAAAAACATTCGCTGCCCAAGTCTACATTGCTTTGGCGAAAACGATGCCCTAGTGCCGATAAAGGTGGCCGATAAGATACGCTCTCTGAACGACATGATCCAGAGCGACATTATTCAGAACTATATGATTCCAGAATCAAGTCATCTATTACATGCACCAGTCAATCGCATTGAAAAACAGATCACGAAATTTTTAGCGAGAGCCTTTAATCCGCAAGGAAAACTTCAGTGAGTTCTTCTTCCAAAAAAGTGATTGCTGATTCCTTTAGCCGGTCGGCGCATCGTTATGATCAAGCCGCGATTATTCAGCAACAAGCGGGTAACGATTTGTTGGCGTTGCTGAAAAAAGTATTACCGCTTGGCCTTGATAAAATAAACCGCATTGCGGATGTTGGTTGCGGCACTGGCTATTTTGCCCAAGCCTTAATCGATACCTATCAACCAAAAAAATATATTGGCATTGATATTTCCGAAGGCATGTTGGCCGTCGCAGAAAAAAATAATCCGCTTGTTAATAACCGCTCAACGCATGCACAGTGGCTGTGTAGTGATGCAGAAAATTTATTATTAGATAAAGCATCGGTCGACTTGATGTATGCGAACTTTTCTTTACAGTGGTGTGAAAATTTACCGGTCTTAATGAATAATTTTAACCGCGTCTTAACCGATAATGGTTACTGCGTTTTTACCTCTTTAGGACAAAACACCTTGGCAGAGTTACGCAACTCGTGGGAGTCTGTTGATCAGCTAGCGCATGTAAATCAGTTCTATTCATCAGCCCAATGGAAAACCGCCATTGAGCAAGAAGGCTTGGACATTGTTCATCATCAACAAACCACCGCCGTACAATATGTTGATTCCGCTATCAGTGCCGTAAAATCCCTAAAAGATATTGGTGCGAATGTCGTCACTGCCGAACACCGACAAGGCTTAACCGGCAAACAACGCTTTGCCAAATTTGTGCGCGCCTATGAAGCTTATCGAACCCCTCAAGGCATTCCCGTATCTTATGAAATTGATAGCTGGATTATTCAAAAGAGAAAATAATGAGAGAGAGTACTCCCATGCGCGCACAGTTTTTTGTGACTGGTACCGATACGGACGTAGGTAAAACCCTTATTAGTGAAGGCCTTATTCATGCGGCGAATCAACAAGGCTTAACCACCGCCGCATTAAAACCCATCGCCGCAGGCTGTGATCAAACCCCAGAAGGTTTACGCAATAGCGATGCCTTAATCTTGCAGCAGGCCATCAACACGCCGCTCAGTTACGAACAGATTAACCCCGTAGCGTTAGAAGCGGCCATTGCCCCTCATGTGGCCGCAGAGCAAGAGGGCCGACGATTAAGTGCTGACCGACTGGCAGGTTTTTGCCGGGGCGTGTTAATGCAGCGTACTGAGTTTGTAATTGTCGAAGGTGCAGGGGGGTGGCGTGTACCGTTAAACCGTCGAGAAACCTTGGCTGATGTGGCAAAGTTACTCTCCTTACCCGTGATCATGGTGGTGGGAATGCGCCTAGGCTGCTTGAATCACGCCTATTTAACGGCTGAAGCCATTCGTCGTGATGGCTTGTCTTTAGCGGGTTGGGTATCCAACCATATCGACCCTCATATGGTTGCTTATGAAGCCTCGCTAGCAGATTTAGAGCAAGGTTTAGGCGCGCCTTGCTTGGGTCATATTCCTTTTTTATCTAATCCTTCGGGTATTCATATTAAAAACGACTTGGATATAGGCAAAATCTTGCCACCTGCGTTTTCTTACAAATAAATAGTCTTAAAGTCCCCATATCGCTGGGTGTTTTTTGTACATTCCTTGAGTACACTATGTATGAGTCATCTGTATTCATTATCTGTATCGGCAGTATCTGTATCGTTCGTATCTATATCGACAGTACTTAAATTGATACATGTAACAGAAGACGGTTTTATTAGGAGGTGAATATGATTAATACATCTGCAGGCATTAGTAGCGTCTTTCAGCAAGGTGTCACAGGTCTACAAAACAGCAGTCGCTCGGTGACCGAAGCGGCCAACGAAATTGTATTGTCGGGCACATTAGAGCGTGCGCCAACAGCCAGTACGGATATTGTTGAGCCACTCATTAGAATTCAACAAGAGCAGCATGTTTTTAATGCGTCAGCCAAAATAGTAGATATCGCTGACGAAGCACTAGGGGCGCTGATTGATACCAGCGCATAATGGAAGCTAGTCGCTTGTTAATAACGACGGTAAAGCAAATCACAGAGTAGAACGCAGGAGTACAATCATGAACATTAGTACGATTTTACCCACCGCTTATATGCCCAATAACAATGGGGCGAACGCTGTGCTGCGTTCTGCTATTAGCGAAGAGTCTACCGACAGCCAGCAAGATATTTTTGTGCCTATCGAACAAACCGCTCAAGTGGATGCGTCGCAACAAGCCGCATCCGATGCATCCAAAACACAGGAGCGTTTACAAGAACAGCAACAGCTTGCGCGACAGATTTCAGAAAAAGAAAATCAGCAGCAAGAAAAAATCGATCAGCAAACTATTCAATCCTTGTCTACACTTGATAGAGAAGTGCGCAATCATGAGCGTGCCCACGCAGCAGTCGGCGGGCAATATGCAGGCGCACCTCGTTATGAGTATGAACGTGGCCCAGACGGTGTTAATTATGCTGTGGCAGGTGAAGTACCTATTAGTACCGGTGCCACATCCGACCCGCAAATGACGATTGAAAAAGCACAAATTATTCGTCGAGCCGCATTAGCACCAGCAGAGCCATCAGCACAAGATCGTAAAGTCGCTGCCGAGGCCATGCAAATGGAAGCGCAGGCGAGAATCGACGTACTTGTGCAAGAGCGAGAGCTGAAGATGCAAGAGGAACAAGTGATGAACGAAAGAAGCAATACGGTTGATAATACGCAAGATCAATCCATTAATGCTCGCCCCACCAAAGATAGCGATGCTGCAGACGACATCAACGAAACTCAAGGGCATATGTTTAATGAAATAAACGATGACCTTGCTGCACAACTCGTTTCTCTAGGTGGTGCGCACCAGCCTGCACAATCGTTAGGGAGTATTGTTAGTCGCTTTGTTTGATTTTTTAAAGTGATTTTTTCAAAATTACACTGACTATAATTTTTTTGGCTCGTTCTGAAAAAAACGTCTCGGAATATATTTGATGTATAGCGTGAATGTTGGCGTGAGAGCGGTCAACTACCATAGCCGAGACCTTACTTGTTTCGATTGGTAGCGTGTCGGCTCAAGCTCGACGAACAATAATTGTTGATATTCAATAGAGAATATTGTTTCATCTATAAATATACGTTTGTTTTTATTGACGGCTGGTCAAATCTTATTCTTTTCTCGAAAGTTCTTATACGTTCTGATTTTCTCATCTATATAAATACCTTCGGCTTTTCCGTTTTTTACATCAGAGCACCAAGCTTCATCTTTTTGTTTAGCTAAATAGTCGTCCCTGAAAAGCAGATAACCATTTGAATTCATTGGTGTTAATCGGCATTAAGTGAGATGATTTCGACCAGTTTTAGCACTATATTGATAAAAAACTGGTCGAAATGAGACTTGCCACCATGATTGAATCGCCGCCTAATCAAGCTCAAATGAGCTTTCTTGCGCCTAACTTAATGGATCAGCTCAACCCCAAACACCCCTCGCTGCAGTTAGCCAAAAAAATACCGTGGGACTTTTTTGAATCAGAATTCTCACCGCTGTATTCAGCCAATGGCCGCCCGGCGAAGCGCATACGTTTGATGGTAGGTTTATGTATTCTTAAGCATCTTGAGAATGTGAGTGATGAAGTGCTGGTTCGGAATTGGGTGCAAAACCCTTACGCACAATTATTTTGTGGTGAAATAGAATTTCAATGGAAATTGCCCTGCGACCCTACAGATTTAATTTATTTTAGAAAACGTATGGGTGAGCAAGGCTTCGAAAAAATACTGGCATCATCCATTATTATTCATGGGGAGAACGCCCTTGAAAAAGAAGTGTGTATTGATACGACGGTTCAAGAAAAAAATATTACATTCCCTACTGATGCAAAACTCTACCGTAAAATTATTGTGCGTTGCTTGAAAATAGCTAAGACCCATCAGTTACCGCTTCGACGCACCTACGCGAAAGAAATTAAAGCGTTAAAGTTAATTTGCCGCTTTGCGGGGCATCCAAAAAATCGTGCAAAAGCGCGCAAAGCGGTGAAGCGACTAAGAACTATAGCGGGTCGATTGGTACGAGAATTACAGCGTAAGCTACCCACTAATACACTAGATGGTTACATCAAGGAATTTGACCTTTTCAACAAAGGTTTATGCCAAAAGCGCGGTGGAAAAAATAAGTTGTACAGTTTACATGAGCCGCATGTGTATTGTATGAGTAAAGGCAAAGCCCACAAACGCTATGAATTTGGGACCAAGGTATCCATAACGACGACACGCGATTCAAAAATAATTATCGGTGCAATGGCATTTTCTAGCAATCAGTTTGATGGGCATACGTTACCCGAAGTATTGCTGCAAATGAAACGAATGATTGGTCATTCGCCAGAAGTGGCTTTATGCGATAGAGGTTATAAAGGGAAAAGTAAAATCAATGATACGCGAATTATTCGACCCAGTGCGGTGACAAAGGATACTGACAGTCAATACAAAGCATTGATGCGTAAACGTTTTAGAAAGCGCGCAGGAATAGAGCCTGTCATTGGCCATTTGAAATCAGACCATCGACTCAATAGAAGTTACTTCAAAGGGTTTGTAGGCGATCAGATTAACGTTTTGATGGCGGCAGCGGCGTTTAACTTCAAAAAGTGGATGAGACTATTTTTTTCTCCCCCCAAATGGTCAAATTACTACGCGAAATCATCAGTTGGATGAAAAACATCCAACACTATCAAGAACCTATGTTGTTGGTTTAGGCTTTTTCAGGTTCGACTAAGTAACTATTAGATGGTTTTTGTGGTTTTCGCGATGAAAAGCAATTTTAGGCGTTACGTGTAAGCTATTGCTTTGTAAGTAGTTTCTCGTTACTCTCCTAATATTATAGAGTTGACGGGTGTTGTAGCATTGCTATAATCAACAGGTTAACGTCCATAGCTAATCGTGTAACCTATCCCATAGCCAATTTAGGTGGGTTATGAGACAGACTTGTTCGGTTAGTTAAGCGGGGCAGGAAAGAACGCTTTGCTCTCGACCTATTTATAAAATGATATAGCGTGCTGCATCAGTACCTAATTAGGTTAATACAATAAAATTATGCATGATATTTCAATAAAATCAGAAAAAGCTTATAACAATAACCCCTTAACCCTTCTTCAGCAGTTAGGCTTTCGTACAGCTCTGTTAGCAATGAGAATTTTATCTGGTCGAGCTAATGTCCAGATTGAATCGTCTCCACAAGGTCTCGTATTTTTTCGTCATCAAAATTTTTTGATTGAAACAAATAGTCGTTATTTAACCCAATTTGCAAAAGCCTGTATGACAGGTAATGGTGATCTTTGTTTCGGTGAGGGTTACATGAATGAAGAATGGAGAGTATTAGAAGGTTCACTTGATAATATTTTGTTTGCGGCATTACAAGTTTGGGATGAAAGTTTTTTTACCTCCTTTTTGCGTAGACTACAACAAAAAGACTTTCTTTTTAATCAGAATAATTCACCAGAAACGTCAAGAGATAATGTTGCGCATCATTATGATTTGGGCAATGCTTTATATAAGCAATTTTTAGATGGAGAATTAAATTATTCAGCGGGTATTTTTGATTCTAAAGCATTTGATGTGAAGCAATTGAATAGTGCGCAACGTCGTAAAAATAATCTACTCGTAGAATTGCTCGACCTTTCACCCAAATCTAAGGTTTTGGAGATCGGTTGTGGTTGGGGGGCGTTGTCTCGTGTGATTGCTGAGAAATCTAGTGAAGTGACGGGTATTTCTTTATCAGAAGAACAAATTGACTATTGTTTAGAAAAATCAAAAGGTTTATTTGAAAATACCAATATTAATTATCGTTTGCAGGATTATCGTGATTATTGTCAGAAATATCAAAAACAATATGATCGTGTTGTTAGTGTGGAAATGTTTGATCATGTAGGAAAAGGTCATCATGAGGATTTTTTTAATTCTGCGTATTCTGCGCTTACTGATGATGGAGTATTGGTTATGCAAGTTTTGGTTCGTCCTCGTCCAAGTACTACTTCGCGATGGATTGATAAATATATTTTCCCCGGAGCCTACATTGCGGCATTTTCAGAAATGGAAAAAGCATATTCTTCGGTTGGGTTTTATCTAGATGAAGAAAAATCTGTTAAATATAGCGGCATGCATTACGCAACTACTTTGGCAGCTTGGAAAGAAACTTTTAAGGATGATTGGGAAGATATTCAGCGTCAGGGATATGATGCAAGGTTTTATAGAATGTGGTTTTATTATTTATCTGCATCCCAGATGATATTTGAAAATGGTGGCTTTTATACGATGCACCTTCGTTTAAAAAAAGGAAAGTCACATGGCTGATGAAGAAATTAACAAGCCCGCTCAAACAGATCCTTCTGATGAATTGCAAAACCCTACTCAGATAGATGTATCCGAGCAATATCTAGTTAACATTGAAGAAAAAATAGCACATTCCTTGTCTGTATATAATTTGGTTCAGCAGGTTATTTCTACCCAAAAAAATATGAGGCGTAGTGCTGCACTATTAATTACATTTTGCTTTATTTGTACTGCTTTATATTTACCGGTTCCCGGCGTTTCAGGTGTAGAGTTTGGCGCCATATTCGGTACCAAAATAATTACGGATGGTGATTCATTAAGGTTCTTCTTATCTATAATTCTGCTTTATTACATAATTATTTTTGGGACAAATTATTATAAAGGCTTAGATTTAATTGAGGAAGCAGGTGAAAATATTAATGAGAGATCCGATATTCTGAGTGAAGAATCAAAAAGGAATTATAATATTTCTCTTTCTGACAATTATTTATTTGATGCAATGAGACGCGCGGTAGGGAAGCCTGAAAGCTCAACTGAAACTAAAAAGACAAATGAGAATGACAATATTTGGATAAAGTTGTACCACGAATTTGATAAGGGCGTAAGGTATATTATAGCAATTACTGTAGTTCTAGTTTTTATTGCAATTGTTCTTTTCGGAGAATATTTGGTTATGGTTGGATTTACTGGTATGGGAACTCAGATCAATGTACATAATGATATCGAACTAAATTCCTATATAGGATACCTAAAGGGAGCTATAGCAATTGTATTTTCTGTGCTTAGTTATTTATTTTTTACTTACATATCAAAGTTATTGGGTGACCTTAAGAAGAGGTTTGCAAGAAATGTTTTTCTTGGTTGGGCTGTTCTAATGGCAGTTTTTCAATTTGCCGCATTGAAGGATATAGCAGAGAGCAAAGAGAGTTTAACTGCATTACATTACGGCTGTCGTTTAACAGAAATTCCTACGAAAACCGGAATTGAACGAGGTGACCAATCCAAATTTGAATTTAAACTTGAGGATAAAGTTGATCCAGTAAAATATGTATTTAGAATAAAGTGCGAAAAATAATAAAAATCACTAACTTAAACTAGTCAATAAAAAACTCTTGTTCTAAATAGCGGGCATCGTCTGCCACAGCACAGAACGGGATAAGTGGGGTCAGATACAACTTTCACAACTTTCAAGCACGGATGCTTTTTGGCCTTCCCATTTTACCCGGCTTCACCCGTCGACCATATAGTACTTCAACTTCATCCCGAAATCGCTCACTGCCTAAAGCAAGGCCTTTGTTTAAAGCCTCTCTAACATCAGTGAGCAGTTCGCCATCTATCTGATAAGAAAATAATTCTCGATAGCACTTATGGCGATCATCAGACGTCTTTCCTAATGATAGATACTCTTCATGAGGTGTGCATAGTAATGTCTCAACACCTAACGCATTGCATCGGTAACTCGACCATAGGTAGTCAGCAGGATCATTAACCATATTTGCGCGCACTGGATTTAATTCAATATAACGGTAACAAATAGTTTTCTGTATCCACAGCACTAGACTTATAACGGCCTTCCCATAACGTACCCGAACGCTGATAAGTAAAGTTGAAGTATTGTACATAACGACGCCCCAAGGCTTGCATCATTAAAGATATACCATCATCTGTTGAAGGGGTTGCTAATAAATGCACATGATTGGTCATAAAAACCCACGCATGGATATCGACTTTAAACTTAATAGAATATTCATACAACCAATGCGCATAGGCTGCAAAATCTTGATCATCTGCAAAACAAATACTACGGTTATTACCACGCTGAATGATGTGCTGGGGAAGACCCGATGGGCAAAAACGAGGAAGACGTGCCATAGTTATGTCCCTATAACTGTAGAATGAAAGGCTAGCGTAACAAAAAGACCTTAAAAAAAGCTAGCCAAAAAACAAGAATGCTGCGAATAAATAATAAAAGTTGTATCTGACCCTACTTATTGGGTATTTTTTATAATGTTGAGGAAATGATAATGAGAGCGGTCAATACAATGAAGGCGGTAGGGTATATTAATGCGCTACCCATTAATGAGACGGATGCTTTAGTGGACATATCGCTACCTCAACCAACGGCCGAAGGACATGACTTATTAATTAAGGTGAGTGCGATTGCCGTGAATCCGGTAGATTGTAAAATTCGCCAAAATGTTGCGGCTGAAAATGGTGAGTATAAGGTGATTGGTTGGGATGCTGTGGGCGAAGTGGTTGCTGCCGGAGAGCGGGCAACACGTTTTTCTCCGGGTGATGTGGTTTATTATGCCGGTGATTTAACGCGACAGGGGAGTAATGCGGAATATCAACTAGTGGATGAACGGATTGTTGGTGCAAAGCCTAAAAGTTTATCGAATGCCGAAGCGGCGGCATTACCATTAACGGCCATTACTGCGTGGGAATTATTGTTTGAGCGCTTGTCGATTACGCAACAAAGCCCAGAGTCGACAGAAAAAACTGACGATATCATTTTAGTGGTTGGAGCCGCAGGCGGAGTTGGTTCTATTTTGTTACAACTGGCCGCTACGCTGACGGGTGCCAAGATTATCGCGACTGCATCGCGAGAAAGTTCGCAGGCATGGGTGAAAAAGTTAGGCGCGCATTATGTGATTAATCATACACAACCATTCGCTCCTCAAATTGAGAAGTTAAACATAGGACAGGTGACACACATTGCCAGCTTAAATGGCACAGACACTTATTTTGAAATGTATACAGAACTATTAGCACCATTTGGAAAAATTGGTTTAATTGACGATCCACAAAATGTAAATATCAATTTAATGAAGCGAAAGAGTCTCTCCTTGCACTGGGAGTTTATGTATACCCACTCGATGTTTCAAACCAAGGATATGCAAAAGCAGGGTGACTTATTACACCGTGTAGCTGATTTGATTGATCAACATCATTTACAGACAACGATAGGAAAAAATGTAGGGTTGATTAACGCCGCGAATTTAAGAATGGCTCATGCAGAAATAGAGTCGGGTCAGTCTATTGGCAAGATTGTATTAGAAGGTTTTTAAATTTACTGTAATGGCTTTCTAAAGGAAGAGATAAAATGACAGCATTAACGATGGCTGCCAATAGTAAAGCAAAATTAGATAAGCTTGACCGCTACACTCATGTTGGCGATAAGCGCGTTATGGTTGTTTGTCGCTGCATTGGTTCATATCCGTTGGTTTCCTCGTTATACGATTCGTTATATGATTCGACATACTATGAGCCACTTCAATTTTAACGTGAGAGAATAATGAATAACACACAGTTAACACCGGAAGACCAAGAGAAGGTAGATCGCTACTTAAATTCTCCCATTCATCAAGTAGAAAGAAAACCGTTTCGGCCGTGGTTGTTATTGGGGATTATTGTCTGTGTGATGATGGCGTTAAGTGTATTTAGCTATGGCATTGCTTGGTGGCATGGTGTGGTATGATTTTGTACGGTGAGATCAATAGAGTAGTAGATAATTTAGCGATATAATAAACGCGGCATAACAAAAGGCCATTCAAGCGAATGGCCTTTTGTTGGTAACTCAAAAACAGATTCTTCGCCTTATTTTAAATAGCTGAGCATGACACCGGCAGCAACCGCCGAGCCAATAACGCCAGCCACATTGGGCCCCATGGCATGCATTAATAAGAAGTTCTGGTTATTATATTCTAAGCCTACTTTATTGGAGACACGTGCAGCCATCGGGACAGCCGATACACCCGCAGAACCAATGAGTGGGTTGATTTTATTTTCAGAAAATACGTTCATTAACTTTGCCATTAATACACCAGACATAGTGCCTATACAGAATGCGGCTAGGCCTAGTAATAAAATACCAACCGTTTCGAAGTTTAAGAATGAGTCTGAACTTAATTTAGCGCCAACCCCTAGCCCTAATAAAATCGTCACAATATTGATTAGTGCATTTTGTACTGTATCGGTTAAACGATCTACGACACCAGACTCTTTCATTAAATTACCAAAACAAAACATGCCTAACAGAGGAGCGGCACTTGGAAGAATTAAAGCGACAAGTACCACCAGAATAATAGGGAAGCAAATTTTTTCTGTTTTAGATACTGTGCGTAACTGTCGCATCACAATTTTGCGTTCCTCTTCATTAGTGAAAGCACGCATAATCGGTGGCTGAATGAGTGGGACGAGTGCCATATAAGAGTAGGCGGCTACGGCAATCGCACCGAGTAATTCAGGCGCGAGTTGGCTGGAAACAAAAATAGACGTCGGGCCATCGGCGCCACCAATAATGCCAATCGCTGCTGCTTGCGCTAAGCTGTAATCCACTAATCCTGTTTGTGTTAACGCAACCGCACCAATAACCGTCGCAAAAATACCAAACTGTGCTGCAGCTCCCAATAATAGCATTTTAGGGTTGGCTAATAGTGGCCCAAAGTCAGTCATTGCTCCTACCCCCATAAAAATCATTAATGGGAATATGCCCGTCTCAATACCTATATGAAAAATATAATAAAACAAACCGCCGGGTGATTCTAAGCTGCCGTTTAAA
>AEVK01000061.1 GCA_000209515.2 gamma proteobacterium IMCC1989 | reverse complement strand
ACTTGAACCGCCGACCCCAGCATTATGAATGCTGTGCTCTAACCAGCTGAGCTACGTAGCCATTTTACTTTCAGTGTTTGACTGCATTAGCCTAAGTACTGAGGGCGCGTATTATGGCTATCTCGATATGTGCTGTCAATAGATATGGCGGTACTTCATGAAGGAAAGGCAGGGAATTATAGAGAGGGTTTATTTATTCGGAGTTAGTTTTGTTAAAGCGGTGATTCTTAGTTTTTCGAATATAGGCTTTTGGTGGTTTAGGTGCCGTGTAGGAGGGGAGGTTTTTATCCTTCTACACGGTGTTAATCGTAGTGGTGTAAGGGTGGTGAGTTTACATTTTGCCAACTAATTTATCTAAGCAATGCATTAATTCGGCGCTAGATTGCTCCATTTTAGTAAAACATTCGTACGAGGCATTAAGATCGCCGCTTTTTGCAGACTCGAGTGCTTTGATTGATTGTTCATGTACTTTTTTGTGAGGTTTTTCTAGGCTTTGAAATTCTGCCTTCTTGCCATGTAGTTCTTTGCCTTGCCCTTCGTAATACCACTTGCCTAAGCGGCAGCTGTGGTGGCTAGCAAACCCGGAGGGATCGTATTGTTTGTTTTCGAATGCTTTATAAATTTGTGCTTTGTAGCAAAGGTGATCCATTTTTACGGTCTGAATGAAGCTTGATTCAGTTTCTTCTAAAATCAAATTATGCATTGATTGTGATAGCCCTAATACACTTTCTATATTCGCTAGAGACTCTTCTGACTTTCCTTGTAGCTCTTCGCAACGATCGTGGGTATAGCGGATGTTTTCATCGGTAGTTTGGGTGTCTAAATCAATCTTCTTCACCAGTTCAGCAATCTCGCCACTGGCCTCGCCAGCTCGTTGAGCTAGGGCTCGAACTTCGTCGGCTACAACGGCAAATCCTCTGCCAGCTTCTCCGGCACGGGCGGCTTCGATGGCGGCATTAAGTGCAAGTAAGTTTGTCTGTTCAGAAATTGTATTAATGATATCGGCAAATTTGGTTATTTCTCCCGCAGCTCCTTTTAAGTTTGTCACGCTGTCGTGGCTTTTCCTTGCCCCTTCGCCGATTAGCGAGAGGTCTGTATGGGTTTGTTTTAGCGAGTCTTTCATCTCGCTGTAAGTAATGCTTGAGTCAAGTAGCTCTGTGGTTTTATCTCTGAAGGCGGTTGATGACTGCGCTATGGAGTCACGAATATCGCTTACGCCATTATAGCTATCAATGATTAATCCACTGTTCGAAGTGGGACAGCTAAGATTGACCCTCTCTTCTAGCTGAGCCGTCATGTCGGCAATTTTCTCTAATTGCGCGTTGATCTCACTTTGTTGATGCTGACTTTGCTCGGTAAGTGCTTGATTTTCTGCACGTAACGCGTCTATTTCTTTAGAGTTCTGCCAAAACATAAATACGCCCACTGTTGAATGTTAATGAATACTTATTTGAGTATAGGCAAGATTTTTGGCTTTCCCAGTTTTTTTATGGATAGATTTTGTACGTTGTTTTACATGACAGTGTGGCTGGCTTTTCTAGTAGGCTATCTGTTAAAAGTATGCAGATTAAGGTCTGTTAATCAGCGGTTTAGGTTGGATATATGCTAAAGGAAGTGAGGAAGTGCGATAGGTGGGAGAGATGTATTAAGCAAAGGGTGTTGGCATTAAAATGGCACAGCAGCTAACTTGATGTGTAGCTGGCTATGCCATGGTCGGTATCAATTGCGTTGTGATAGTGTTGTGGCAGCGTTGCGATCAAACGTTGAATCTAAAGTGAATAACGTCTCCATCACAGACGATGTAGTCCTTGCCTTCTAGGCGCCATTTACCATTTTCTTTCGCACCAGCTTCTCCGTTAAAAGCAATGAAGTCTTCATAGCCGGTGATTTCGGCACGAATAAAGCCCTTCTCGAAATCAGTATGAATCTTTCCTGCGGCTTGTGGTGCGCTTGAACCGATAGGGATGGTCCATGCTCTAACTTCTTGAACGCCTGCAGTAAAGTAGGTGTGTAAATTAAGCAATTCGTAACCTGCGCGAATTACGCGATTAAGGCCGGGTTCTTCCATTCCTAAGTCGGTTAAAAATTCATCTCGTTCATCATCGTCTAGCTCTGAAATTTCGGCTTCTAGCTTGTTGCAGATAACAACGACGACTGCATTTTCGTCGGCAGCGATTTGTTTAACTGTATCCAGATACGGATTGTTTTCAAAGCCCTCTTCGTCGACATTGGCAATATACATCGTGGGCTTGAGAGTGAGAAAACTGAGGCTCTTGAGTAATGCCTTTTCATCATCCGTTAGTGGGAATGCGCGAAGTGGTTTTGCTTCGTTTAGGTGAGGTAGGATTTTTTCTAGCAAGGCTTTCATTGCCATGGCGTTTTTATCTTGGCCTTTGGCAGCTTTGGCAAAGCGTTGAATCGCTTTTTCTACGCTGTCCAAGTCGGCAAGTGCAAGCTCAGTATTGATGACGTCGATGTCGCTAGCGGGGTTGATTTTCCCCTCAACGTGAACAACATTCTCATCGTCAAAGCAGCGTACCACGTGTGCAATAGCATCGGTTTCACGAATGTTTGCTAAAAACTGGTTGCCTAGACCTTCGCCTTTTGATGCGCCGGCCACTAAACCAGCAATATCGACGAACTCCATCGTGGTTGCGATGGTTTTTTGAGGGTTGACTATCGCACTGAGTTTATCTAATCGTAAGTCGGGGACGGCAACCACGCCTGCATTAGGTTCGATGGTGCAGAAAGGAAAGTTTTCTGCGCCAATCCCTGCTTTGGTGAGCGCATTAAATAAGGTTGATTTTCCCACGTTGGGCAAGCCAACAATACCGCAATTAAAACCCATGTTTTTATCCTGTTGTTCGATCAATATAGAGTGTAAATTTTCGCGTATGCTATAGGCTTGAGCGATGCTCTGCAAGTATAGGCGTGTTTGTCGTGTAGGTTTGTAGTGTAAAGATATACTGTTGATACCCTGAAGAGGCAACTTATGGTGTGTGCAGTGTTTTCATCGCTTCATTCCATTTGCCTTCAAGTGCGAGTGGAATCACTTTGGTTGCTTGGTAAATGCTGTCTTCGATTTGTTGATATTCTGTTGGCGCTGCTTTCTTTAGTACATAATTACTCACCAATTTGGCATTGCCGGGGTGATCAATACCGATGCGCAAGCGCGCAAAGTTTTTATTATTGCCGAGACAGCTAATAATATCCCGTAGTCCGTTATGTCCTCCATGACCGCCTCCAATTTTTAATCGAGCAACGCTGGGGGCTAGATCCAGTTCGTCATGAGCGACGAGAATCGCTTCCGGCTCCACCTTGTAAAACTGTGCAATAGCGGCGACAGATTTACCACTAGCGTTCATAAACGTGGTGGGGAGTAATAGGCGTACATCATTATTTTGGATAGTTCCGCGACCAACAAAACCAAAAAATTTGCTGTCGGCGGCAAGAGTAATATCATATTGTCGAGCGAGTTCCATGACAAAATCTGCGCCTGCGTTATGCCGTGTATTGGCATATTCAGCACCAGGGTTTCCGAGGCCAACGATCAATTTGATAGGTGTATTCATTTTCGATGGGTCTCAGTGAGGTGGTCCGTCGAAATAGTCCGTCGAAATATTTTCTCGAAATATTGTATCGAAATAGTCCGTCGAAATAATTCGGTTAAATATTTAAGGCAAGTGTTTAGCGTAAGTCTTTAAATTAAGTGTGTAAAGTAAGTCATTTAGTGGGATAGCACATTGGGAGGGGTTATCCATTCTTACTTCTGTGCAGAAGTAAGAATGGATATAGAAGCATAGGGAATTATTCTTCGCCAGCTTCTTCAGTTTCTTCTGAGCTATCTTCATCAACAGCAGCGCCTTTAGGCTTGTTGATTGATGCAACAGGTAAGTCATGATCGTGACCGTGGCTTAGCTGAACAGACTCAACACCTTTAGGTAGTGTTAAGTCTGAAATGTGAACAGTTTGGCCGATCTCGACGTCTGCTAGATCTACTTCAATGTACTCAGGTAAGTCAGCAGGTAAGCAGCTGATTTCTAGCTCAGTAACACTGTGAGAAATCATGCCGCCTTGAACTTTAACGCCTTTTGAGGTTTCTTCGTTGATGAAGTGAAGAGGAACACGTGTGGTGAACTTCTTAGTCTTCGATACGCGAAGTAAATCAAGGTGATAAATAAGTGGCTTAGCAGGATGACGTTGTAGGTCTTTTAAGATAACGTCTTGTGCAGCGCCATCTACTTCAACACTAATAATGTGTGAGTAAAACGCTTCGTTTTCTAAGTGCTTGATTAAATCTTTTTGCAATAAGCTGATCATTTGTGGCTTTTTGCTGCCACCGTAAATAATGCCCGGTACCATTGATGATTCGCGACGCAGGCGGCGGCTCGCACCTTTCCCTGTTAATTCGCGACTCTCGGCATGCAATACAAAGTCTTCATTTGACATTGTGCTATCCTCTGTGTGAGTTCTATATGAGTAAAATTAATTTATAACTATCCGCGACCAGAATATTGAGTGTTATAAATATGGGTTTATGTGTGCTACAAGTAGCGGCACATGGTCTTCCAGAGCGAGCGTTTAGTTAAGTGTTAATTAAACATTGCGCTTAGGGATTCTTCGTTGTTCAAGCGGCGAATAGCTTCCGATAACATGCTGTGTAACGGCAGCTGGCGAATGCGTGTGCAGGCTTGAGCAGCTTCAGATAGAGGGATTGAGTCGGTAACGACTAATTCATCCATCGAGGAATTATTTAGGTTTTCTATTGCTTTGCCGGACAGTACTGGATGAGTGGCGTAGGCAACGACTTTTACAGCGCCTTTTTCTTTTAACGCGGTCGCTGCATTGCATAGTGTGCCAGCAGTATCGACCATATCATCAACGAGTAAGCAGGTCTTTCCTTCAACTTCACCGATTAGGTTCATCACTTCGGCTACGTTAGCTTTAGGGCGACGTTTATCAATAATGGCTAGGTCAATGTTGAGTTCTTGGGCGACTGCGCGAGCGCGAACTACGCCGCCAATGTCTGGAGACACAACAACAAGGTTTTCATATTTTTGACGACGAATATCTTCTCGTAAGATAGGTGAGCCATAAATGTTATCTACGGGAACGTCGAAAAAGCCCTGAATTTGTTCGGCATGTAAATCAACCGTAAGCACGCGGTCAATACCCACGCCTACCATCATGTCGGCGACTAATTTGGCTGTAATTGGCACGCGAGAAGAGCGTACGCGGCGATCTTGTCTGGCATAACCGAAATAAGGAACGACGGCAGTGACTCGACCTGCAGATGCGCGACGTAGTGCGTCAACGACAATAAGCAGCTCCATTAAGTTTTTGTGTGTTGGGCTACAGGTTGGTTGGATGACAAATACATCACGTCCACGCACGTTTTCTTGTATTTCTACCGCAATCTCGCCATCAGAAAATTGGCTGACCTTAGCCTTGCCAAGTGTCATGCCTAATTTGTCGACAACGTTTTGCGCGAGTGCTGGGTTTGCGTTCCCAGTGAATACCATGAAATCAGCCACAAGAATACCTTTTGGTCACCAGTAAATAGGTGTAGATGTTAACGAATTGGCAAATGCGTTTACCGCGTTTTGCGTATGTGAATTCAACCTGTGAATATAAATGATGGGGACACCATTTAATTAAAAAATATGGCTGGGGTGGGAGGGTTCGAACCTCCGCATGGCGGGATCAAAACCCGCTGCCTTACCACTTGGCTACACCCCAATAATTTGGCTTCTCCGCCTCTTCTTCTCTTTTACTGAGAATCACGGAGTAGATGGTGAAGTGGAGAATAATTCATGCCTGAGGCAATAAAACATTCCCATTCGGTTGGTGTGTTGTTTAATACCGCTTGCGCTTTTTCTTGACTAGCGAAGCTGGCAAACACACATGCACCTGTTCCCGTGAGTCGAGCATTGCCGTGATTTTTAAGCCACTGCAGCGCTTTTTTCACTTCAGGATAATGCTGACAAACGACGTTTTCACAATCGTTATGACCACCCTGTTCGAAGAAGGTCGCTACTGTAATGGCGGCGGTGTCTCTTGTCAATTCCTGATTTAAAAAAATTTCTTCGGTAGAGACATGGCAATTGGGTTTGATGACGAGATACCAGTCATTAGGTAGGGTAATTGCGTTTAAGTTTTCGCCAATGCCTTCTGCCCAAGCAGAGTATCCACGTACAAATACCGGTACATCAGCGCCTAGCTCTAAACCTAAAGCTGCTAGTGTATTGGTGGATAAATTGGCTTTCCATAAGTGATTAAGAGCGACCAGTGTGGTTGCTGCATTGGAGCTGCCGCCGCCTAAACCGCCGCCCATGGGGAGGCGTTTTAGTAGTGTGATGTCCACGCCCTGTGTTTTTTTGTTTTGAGAGTGGCAATATGTCGTTAATAGGCGAGCCGCTTTGGTAATTAAGTTATCGTTGCTGGGTAGGCCGTCAATGTCATTATGTAGGCATAGTTGCTCGTCATCTCGCAAGCGGAATGTTAGTTCATCGCCATAGTTGAGTAATTGGAATACGGTTTGCAGATCATGGTAGCCATTAGCACGACGGCCGGTAATATGCAGAAACAAGTTAAGTTTAGCGGGAGAGAGTAATGTGAGTGTTGTCATTATTGCTGGATCGTTTGCTGGGCAGTTTTATGGGTTGGTTGTAGGCGTGTTTCGCTAATTACGGTAGCAGGTGCTTCGACAGGTGATTCGACAGCTATTTTCCTAGCTATTTCCGCAGCTGTCCCTGCAGTTGTCTCCGCAATACTTGGAAACTCCCATTTTTTTATGATGAGTGTTAGCGTCACATCATTATTGTTGGCGCGAATTTTATGTGGTGCTAAATATTGGTGCTGCACTTTATAACGGGAATAGTCAATGTCCCAGCCAAATTGAGAAAGGCTAGATAAAGTGCCTGCCTCGTCGTATTGAACACTGGCGTGTGTATACGCTTGTGGTTGGTTTGATAATGACGGCTTATTCTCAGAACCTATTGCGCTGTCATTTACCGAGCTGGGCGTTTGCAAGCCTCTAATCCAATAGGGTAAATGCTCTAAGGGTAAGTCCCAGCCAAAGGCTTGTTGGATAAGCGATTTGGGGTTGTTGGAATAGAGAGTCTTTTTTCCGGGCTGTTCTATAAGAATGGAATAACGGTTGCCGGATAATTTAGCGTTGCCCTGCCCAAATGGGCCGCTAAGTTGAATGATGTAATTTTCGCCTACCTGTTCCCAGTTAAGTGTCACCGAGCCGCTATCTTCTGCGTTTTTAATTCCCAGCTTGGCATGTATTGTCCAAACGTCAGGAATATCTACATAAGCTTCTTTATCCAACAGGGGGGCGGTATCTTGTTTCGTAGAATAATTGCTGCAAGCACTCAATAATGCAATGTAAATGAGTACGCTTGCGCAACGTAGGTAGCGGCCAGATAGAGGAGTTTTTTTGGTATGGTCGGTGTGAGGCGTCATTGTTGTCAGTATTAGTGGTTTAGGCGATCTTACAGTGTGATGTTTAATCGACGGAGTGTATCAAGAACTTCTTCTGCGTCCGGATTGTTTTGCAGGTTTTCCCGCAATATGCCTTTAGCTTCTGTCTTTTTTCCATTCACCCACAATGCTTCACCTAAGTGAGCGGCGACTTCGGGGTCTGGAAATTGCTCGTACGCTTTTTGTAAGTGAGTGATAGCTTCTTCTATACGCCCCAATTTAAAAAGTACCCACCCCATGCTGTCTATAATACTTGGGTCTTCGGGAGATAATTCGAGCGCCTGACGAATGAGTGTGTAGGCTTCGCCGAAACGCGTCGTACGGATAGTTAATAGATATCCGAGGCCATTCAGTGCTGCGACATTGTTTGCATCTTTATTTAATACATGACGAAAGTCTTTTTCCATCAGCGCTAATTGATCGAGGCGTTCGTAAATGGTGGCGCGCTCATAACGTAGTGAAGCGTTATCGGGAAACAGCGGAATCACTTTGTTGAGTAAGGCAAGTGCCTCGGTATTGGCTTTATGTTTTACCAGTAAAGAGGCCTCATCTTCATATAACTGTTCCGTCTTATCGGGTAGTTCTTGATGTAAGCGGTAGAATAATCGTTGTACCTTTTCAAACTGTTGGTTGTTGGAAAAAATACTGGCCATTCGATATTGTGCGGGTAAGTAATTATTACCGTTTTTAA
>AEVK01000062.1 GCA_000209515.2 gamma proteobacterium IMCC1989 | reverse complement strand
AATAACAGCACACCCGCTAAGGCCGCTGCAGCACCAGACATATGGACGATACCCGAACCCGCAAAGTCTGAGAAACCTAAATCGCCTAAGGTATAAAGACCGAATACCGCTTCCCCACCCCATGTCCAACTCCCTTCCATTGGGTAGATAAAGCCCGTCATCACGACGGCAAACGCTAAAAACACCCACAATTTCATCCGTTCGGCCACTGCGCCAGAAACAATCGACATGGCTGTTGCTACGAACACGACCTGAAAAAAGAAATCTGCGGACGGCGCGTAAGTCGCTGGCTCTTCTGCCCCATCGACACCATTACCTGTAATACCCGATAAAAAGACGCTACCTAGCTCTGGATACATAATGGCGTAACCGCAGATAGAATACATAATGCAGGCAATCGCATAGAGCGCGACATTTTTGGTTAATATTTCGGTGGTGTTTTTGGATCGTACTAAGCCAGCTTCCAGCATGGCAAAGCCCGCTGCCATCCACATCACTAAAGCACCGCACACTAAAAAATAAAATGTGTCTAACGCATACTGCAATTCGAAAATTTGGTTTTCCACTACCGCTCTCCTTACTTCAAGATATTATTTTATTGGATATGTATTCGACAGCGAATACCATTACGGCCGAGGAGAGTGAATCTGAAAGAATGAAAAAGAATAAATCTATTAATAACCAAAAAATAGATGCTTTATTTTATTTTCAAAATTCATATCCAGCTCTTCATGACAATTATTTAATTGCATTTACTAGGCCAAAAAATAATTCCAACAAAATCAGCAACTTAAAAAGCAAGTTCTTTTATCGCTCACGATTAGCACCAATAAAGTGCAATATAATGGCGTAAATTAGTGCGGAGAATATATTCATCACCAGCTGATAGGCTATGAGTACCTCAATTTTTTAACGGTTTTTGATATGGAAATTTCAACAGAAGGTATATACTTTTACCATATATAATCAAAGGCGACTTTAGCAACTTTATGATCAGCACTCTAGCGAAACAATTATTTGACGATGTAGCCCAGCACTTGCCCAAATCTGCAAATGGCTTATCCTCAGCCTTCTCTGAGCAAGGTAGCGAAGCCTTTAATCAATTCAAAGTGCATTTAGAATCCACTCTACGCAAAATGAATTTAGTTTCGCGAGATGAGTTTGATGCACAAACGGCAGTATTACAAAAAACTCGCGAACGACTAGAAACATTAGAGAAGCAGGTTAAAGAATTAGAAGAAAGCGTTCAAAAACATATTTAGAATACGTATTAAAAAAATGCGTGACGATATTATTTATTTGTCACATTTAAAGGATAAACATTGCAGGATGCATTATGTCTCTCTCCATTATTTACACTCGTGCCCGTCGCGGCATCGACGCACCACTCATCACCGTTGAAGTACATTTATCAAATGGTTTACCCGGTTTGTCTATCGTGGGCATGCCCGAAACCGTGGTAAAAGAAAGTAAGGATCGCGTACGCAGCGCCTTAATTAATAGCCAGTTTGAATTTCCCGCCCGACGCATCACAATCAATCTCGCACCCGCCGATCTCCCTAAAGACGGTAGCCGTTTTGATTTACCTATTGCGATTGGAATTTTAGCGGCATCAGGGCAAGTGCCTGCCGATCACCTAGAACAATTCGAATTTATTGGAGAATTAGCATTATCGGGTGAGTTACGCGATGTAGAAGCCATTCTGCCGGTCGCTATCGCTTGCCACCACAGCAACCGCCAACTGCTTACTTCAACCAATAATGCTGTTGAGGCGGCTCGTTATGAACAATGTGAAAGCTATGGCGCTCCATCCTTATTGGATATTTGCCTGCATCTACACGGAACACAATTATTAAATAAAGCCGTTGCACCACCCATAATAGAAACGTCATACCCATTAGATTTTGCTGATGTGAAAGGTCAACCCTTCGCCAAGCGCGCTTTAGAAATTACTGCAGCCGGAGGACATAACTTACTCATGTATGGCTCACCCGGCACAGGAAAAACTATGCTGGCTAGTCGTTTGCCCGGTATTATGCCACCGTTAAACTCACCTCAATCTATAGAAGTGGCTAGCATTCATTCCCTGTGTGGTCATACTTATACCCCGTGGACGACTCCTCCATTCCGTCATCCACACCACTCTTCTTCTGCGGTTTCACTTGTGGGTGGTGGCTCACAGCCCAAGCCGGGCGAAATATCTTTAGCGCATAATGGAATTTTGTTTTTAGACGAAATTCCAGAGTTTCCACGACATGTATTAGAAGTATTACGTGAGCCGATGGAATCTGGTGAGATTAATATTTCTCGTGCGAGTGCGCAGGTGTGTTTTCCAGCTGCATTCACATTAATCGCCGCATTGAACCCCTGCCCTTGCGGCTATTTTGGTAGCTCCTCTAGCAAACATCACTGCCGTTGTTCACCGGATCAAATTAGACGTTACCGTCAAAAAATATCAGGGCCTTTATTAGATAGGATTGATTTACATGTGCCCGTCGCGCACACAACCATCAGTGATCTACAAAAACTACCTAACGGTGAAAGCTCCAATAAAATAAAACAACGAGTCATAAAAGCAAGGGAAAAACAAATAATGCGGCAAGGAAACAACAATGCACAGCTTACAAAAATACAATTGAACACACATTGCCAACTAACAAAAAGCGATAGGATTTTTTTAGATAATGCGGTGGATGCATTGGGATTATCTGCGAGAGCTTACGATAGAATTTTAAAAACTGCTCGTACTATTGCAGATTTAAAAAATGAGGATGACATCAATAAAAAAGATATTAGCGAAGCAATATCTTTTAGAAACTTTGATCGATAGTCAGAAATTTAATCATCTAACAGGTTTCACGTTAATCATTAGTAGAAAAAATAGGGGGAGTGTGTTTTTTCAACAAGATAGCCAATTGTTTTATAGTCAACTCTTCACCGACTGTACCACCTTGTGCAAAATCACAACCTACAGAATGTAAAGCTTGAAGATCAGAGTGAGTTTTTACATCATTGATGATAACTTTTCGTTCTAATTTATGCGCGAGTAGGACTAACGTTTCTAATAATAATATGTCTTTTTCATTCTTTAATGCTGAATTAATAAATGAAGGAGAAAAATGTAAAAGAGACACATCGTAATCATGCATATTAGCAAGACCAAATACATTTTCACCAAAATTTTGCAGGCTGATAGTCGCCCCCATATCAATAATGTTTTCTATACACTCTTTTAAATAGATTCCGCTGTTGCAACCGTGCTTTCTTAAAAAAGTAAACTCCACGGAGGACATAGGGACACTATTCTTATCCATGATATTTTTGACATAAGCACCGAAGCGAAGCGATTGCAACTGTGGCCGCCGTATATCATAAATAAGTGAAAAACTATGGGTACGATACAATGCGCCTAGCTCTTCGACTGAAGCCTCGATCATCCACTCTGTTAGATATTTAATACTCTCTGTATTTTCGATAATACTCGCAAACGACTGATAAGACTGCTTACCTAATACTTTATGCTTCCAAACGGGTGAAATAGATACACCAACAACTCGCTGAGACTGTAAATCTATTCTGGGTGTATAACACAAGGTAATTTTTTTATCCTGTATCTGCTCCCTTAATTCATCACAAGAAACGTTTTCAATAAAAGTATTTTCTTTTTTCTGATTAAGAAAAAAGCGATAACTACTAATGCCCGTTTTTTTTGCTTGATACATAGCAGAGTCAGCATTGCGCTGCAATAGTTCTACAGTATTACCTGCATCAGGAAATACCGCTATACCAATACTACAACCTACTTCGAGTTCATTGTCGCCAATAAAGAAAGGTTGTTGCACACTATCAATGATTTTTTGTGCTAAAAAAATGATTTCAGGTGTTGAACCGACGTTGTTTAATATCACTGTAAATTCGTCACCACCAATCCGTGCTACCGTATCGCTACGACGCACAGCAGCTTTTAGGCGAGCAGAAAATTCAGCTAATAACTGATCTCCTGTATGGTGCCCGTAATTGTCGTTGATTTCTTTGAATTTATTTAGATCAATATACATCAATGTGAATTGATGCTTTGAGCGCTGAGATAAATTTACCATTTGTGCCAAACGATCTAAAAAAAGTACACGATTAGGTAAGCCGGTAAGATGATCATAATGCGCTAAATGATCAAGATGCTGCTCTATTTTTTTTCGTTCGATGGCGTAACGAATGCTGCGCTCAAGCACTTCTGAGTTAACGTTCTCTTTGACTAAATAATCTGATGCGCCCTCACTAATAGCTCGTCGATCAACATCATTCTCTCTATCATCCGTCATAACGATAATGGGGATGCGACTATTCAGTGCGTTAGCACGACGAATAAAATCAGTGCAATTCACTCCCCAGTGATAATCCAATAGCACAACGTCGCACTCTTGGTTTTCGATATGCGTCAACCCTTTTTCTAGGTCTTGGCACCAAACCAATCGATAGTTGTCATCGTGCGCAGCAGACAACTGATAACCAATCAATAAAAACTGTTGGCGATCATCATCAACTAGCAAGACTCTTTTCGGGGGCTCGACTAAAGACACCGACTTAACATCTCCATAAAATAGTCCACTTTTTATACTTCTCCACATAAGCTTTGAACGTCAGCTTTTAACATCAACTACGTCACATACCTGCTAACAAAAGTGATAAGGCTTAAGCATACGCAGCTACTTTCAAGTTACAGCTACTTTCAAGTTACATCTTCTCGCCACTTACACAAATTCAAAAACCCAAAAAACTTAGTTTCACTAAAACAAGTCACAGCGCCCTCTAAAACAAGTCACAGCGCCCTCTACTCTACACCAAAAAATGACACTTTTTCCATTATTTACAAGCTATATCGTATATTATTCTGAACACCAGCTACTTATCTTTTTTTGGAATAAAGAGTATCTCGCAAACGCTAGAAACCTATTTTTATCTAGGTGATATCAAAACCAGTTGATAGAATACACGCTCCCATTTTAGTACAGATAACACCGTGTCTACCCTGAATCCCCGACAACGCGAAGCGACTCACTACATTGATGGCCCGTGTTTAGTTCTGGCCGGAGCCGGTAGTGGTAAAACCAGTGTAATTACTCGAAAGATTGCCTACCTTATCGAAGAGTGTGGATTATCTGCTCGTAATATTGCCGCTCTCACCTTTACCAACAAAGCTGCTAAAGAGATGAAGGAGCGAGTCAGCGCTCTTCTAAAAGGTACTGGGGCAAGAGGCTTAACCGTATCGACCTTCCATAACCTAGGCCTTAACATTATCCGTCGTGACCACACTTTATTTGGTTATAAGCCCGGATTTTCTATTTTCGATAGCGAAGACTGCCGTTCATTGCTGAAAGAAATTATGCAAAAAGAAGGGGATATTAACAGTGATCACCTTGACCTCGTTCACCAGCAAATCTCATCATGGAAAAACGATCTCGTTTTTCCAGAAGCCGCCCTATCAAAAGCAGAAAGTGACGGCGAGCAACTCATCGCCCTCGTTTACGCACGCTATAGCGAGGCACTAAAAGCCTATAATGCCGTTGATTTTGACGACTTAATACTGCAGCCTGTTCAGTATTTCATAACACACCCAGAGCTATTATTACGCTGGCAAAAACGAATTCGCTACTTATTAGTAGATGAATATCAAGACACCAACACCAGTCAATATCGTTTAATTCAACTGCTCATGGGGAATCGCGGCTCATTAACGGTGGTAGGCGACGACGATCAATCTATTTATGCGTGGCGTGGCGCACGACCTGAGAACATGTCGTTACTGCAAGAAGACTTCCCTAGCCTCAAAGTCATCAAGCTAGAACAAAATTATCGCTCGACTCAGCGCATTCTAAAAGCAGCCAACACGCTCATTGATCATAATCCCCATGAGTTCACTAAGGCGTTGTGGAGCGAAATGTCGTATGGGGAACCGATACGAATACTTAGAGCGACCAACGAAGAAACCGAAGCCGAACGAGTCGCGACAGAAATTGTATCCCAGCGACTGCAGCGAAGAGCAAAATACCAAGATTTTGCGGTGCTATATCGCAGCAATCACCAAGCGCGGCTAATTGAACTCAAGTTGCAACACTACCAAGTACCGTATCAAATGAGTGGCGGTACATCCTTTTTTGCGCGTACCGAAATTAAAGACGTGATGGCCTATTTACGCCTCATCGTTAACCCCGCAGATAATAATGCACTACTACGAACAATTAACACACCTCGACGGCAAATCGGCACCAGCACCATTATTACTCTCAGCCAATATGCCAATGAGCGAGATATCGGCCTGTTTGACGCAATGGCAGAAGTAGGATTAGCGCAACACCTATCAAACAGCGCTTACCAGCGCATACAGCAATTTCATGGCTGGATTAGCCATATTATTGAGCAAACCGAAAGTGCTGAGCCTATTGCCACGCTCCAAGAGATGCTGGAGGACATGGATTATTTAGGTTGGTTACATCAACACGCCAGCTCACCACAAGTAGCAGAGAAGCGAATGGAAAACGTGCAGTTTTTAATTCGCTCCATTAAAGACACATTAGAGCGTGAAAATGAAGAAACACTCACAGAAACCAGTACTTACACACTAAAAGAAGCTATCGCTAAGCTAGTCCTTATGGACTTATTAGAGCGACAAGAAGAAGAGGGAATGGAAGACAGAGTGCAGCTAATGACTTTACATGCCGCAAAAGGCTTAGAGTATCCCCACGTTTTTATGGTAGGCGTGGAAGAAGATATTTTGCCTCATCGCAACAGCATAGAGGACGACAATATCGAGGAAGAGCGACGCTTAGCCTATGTGGGTATCACTCGTGCCAAACGCACTCTAACTATATCTCTTGCCGCGAGGCGAAAGCAGTTTGGTGAAAGTAACCCGACAACCCCTAGCCGTTTTCTTGATGAATTACCGCAAGATGATCTTGAAAGAAGTGGATTTGGGCAAGAAGACCCAGCAGCGAACAAACAAAAAGGCGAAGATGCGATGAATAGTATTTTAGGGTTATTTGATTAGAAGGGACGAATTAGTCAGAACCAATTTTTATCACTGAATGAACATCAGTATATCGTTTAAAAATTGACTCTGACTCTTTGGACGTTCTTAGAACGTTAACATCGAGCTTACTGTGACTTAGAGACCATATAATCAACAGCTACTTTGATTTCATCGTCTGAACAATCCATGCACAACCCTTTTGCTGGCATGCCATTGAAGCCCTTGATAGCATGAGTATACAGCGTATCAATACCTTGTCCGATACGAGGCACCCATCCAGCGACATCACCTAACTTAGGCGCACCTGCTGCACCAGAACCATGACAGGCAATACATGACTTACCATAAATGTCTTCGCCGCTGCGCGGGCCGCTAGCCACAACAACTGGCGCTGCTGCACAAGTATCTCCAGCCATACAGAGATCACCAACAGGTGATAGACGTGAACTAATATCATCTTTAGCCGCAGCAAAGGCGATGGCCGACACAAATACAGCAATAGCACACAGACCCAATTTGACGATTTTAAAACCTTGTTTGTTTGAAAACACAGCAACTTCCTCTTGTTATCTACCGCTCTTTGAGAGCAATAGCATATTGAAATAGTGAATACATATCACCAAATAACACTTTGTGGTGATTACCGATTGATTATAGCGCGTTATGCTCTTCACGTTAAATATTACGTGAAAGCAAGAAAATCAGATGAAGTTAAATGTGGATCGATTTACCACGGCCAATCGCATAATAATCAATACCGCTGTCTGCCATACGCTGAGGACTATACAGATTTCTTCCATCAAAAATAACCGGATGACGTAAACTACTCTTTATCATTTCAAAGTCCGGAGCCCTAAAATTTTGCCATTCGGTACAAATCACCAAGGCATCAGCTTTTTTTAGAGCAGCCTCTTTAGTACCTACTAGCACTAAGTCGTCTCGCGTTCCGTAGATTCGCTGGCACTCTTCCATAGCTTCTGGGTCATATGCTTGCACAGTTGCACCTGCTGCCCACAACGATTCCATTAATACACGGCTAGACGCTTCTCGCATATCATCCGTTTTAGGCTTAAAGGATAATCCCCAAATAGCGAAGGTCTTACCCGCAATATCACCAGCAAAATACTCGTTGATATACCCAAATAACTTCTGCTTTTGGCGTGCATTAACTGTCTCAACCGACTTTAACAACGCAGAGTCATAACCAATAGACTCAGCCGTTTTGACCAAAGCTTGTACATCCTTAGGGAAACAAGAACCCCCGTAACCACAACCGGGATAAATAAAGTGATAACCAATACGTTCGTCAGAACCAATACCTTTACGCACCATTTCGATATCAGCGCCTAACTTTTCGGCCATATTAGACATTTCATTCATAAAGCTAATTTTTGTCGCCAACATACAGTTAGCCGCGTACTTCGTTAACTCCGCGCTACGTATATCCATAAAGATCATACGATCATGATTGCGGTTGAACGGCTCATATAGCTCACGTAGAGAGGACTCTGCTTCTGGTGAATCCATTCCTATAACAATTCGATCTGGGCGCAAGCAATCACTAACAGCAGCACCCTCTTTTAAAAACTCAGGATTTGATACCACATGAAACGGAATATCTTGTTTGCGCGCCGACAACACCTCGGCTATACGCGCTTTCACTTTATCCCCCGTCCCTACGGGTACAGTGGACTTATCAATAACAATTTTTTCACTTGTCATATAAGTTGCGATAGTTTCAGCCACCTTCAATACGTACTGTAAATCTGCCGAGCCATCTTCATCTGGCGGTGTCCCTACGGCGATAAATTGTACTTCGCCAAAGGCAACGCCTTGTTCTGCATCAGTAGTAAAATGTATACGGCCTGCGTCGTAGTTGGACTGCACCAAAGGCGTTAAACCGGGCTCATAAATCGGGATAATACCCTTTTTTAAGTTTTCAATTTTGTCTGCGTCAATATCCACACAACACACTTCATGGCCCACATCAGACAACACTGCCGCTTGCACAAGACCAACGTAACCAATCCCAAATACCGTGACTTTCATCTTTTATCCAAATTGTATTGCTGCTTAATATGATGCGATTCTATCACGAGAGTAAACATCAGCGACAATACGAATACCAGACCCTACGGGTAATAATAGATTTTTACAGTCGTTTTGATTAGGATGTGGCCTTAATTATTTTTCTGCTCATTTTTAGGTGTTTTACATGTCCCTCCAACCACAAGGTCGTCAGTTTCCTGCAAGCCGCTTACGCCGTAACCGCTTCACCGACTTTTCTCGACGCCTCGTGCGCGAAACAATACTCACCTGTGATGACTTAATTTATCCAATGTTTATTGTAGAGGGGCAAAAACAACAAATAGAAGTCAACGCGATGCCCGGCGTTTATCGGTTTTCGATAGATACTTTACTGGCAGAAGCTGAAACGTTGGCTGAACTAGGCATTCCCGCTATTGCCTTATTCCCCAACGTTGAAGCATCGGTACGTAGCTTAGATGGCAAAGAAGCCTTTAATCCTGAAAGCTTAGTATGTCGAGCGGTACGTGAATTGAAAAAGCGCTTTCCCGAGCTGGGCATTATTACCGACGCCGCATTAGACCCTTATACTACACACGGTCAAGATGGCATTATTGATGAAGAAGGCTATGTACTCAACGATATCACCGTTAGCGCCTTAGAAAAGCAAGCACTGACTTGCGCAGAAGCAGGAGCAGATGTGATTGCCCCATCCGACATGATGGACGGCCGCGTCGCCGCGATACGTTCAGCGCTAGATGGACAAGACTTTATTAACACACAAATATTAGCCTATGCCGCTAAATATGCCTCCGCTTATTACGGACCATTTCGCGATGCGGTTGGTTCAACCAACGCATTAGGTAAAGGCAACAAAATGACTTACCAAATGGACCCCGCCAACAGTAACGAAGCCCTGCACGAAGTCGCTCTGGATATTAGCGAAGGCGCAGATATGGTCATGGTAAAACCTGCTATGGCTTATTTAGATATTATCCATCGCGTAAAAAGCGAATTCCAAATGCCCACCTTCGCCTATCAAGTCAGCGGCGAATACACCATGCACAAACTCGCCATCGAACATGGACACCTGCAAGAATCAGTAATAGAAGAGTCTTTACTCTCCATAAAGCGCGCAGGTGCAGATGCGATACTGACGTATTTTGCGAAAGACGTGGCAAGGCGGTTGCAATAGGGTCAGACTCGATTGAATGCGGCACAACTCACTTCGCTCGTTTTTTCAACGAGCGATCGCCACCTCTAGGCAATGGGGCCAGCTGCCGGTTAACTTGGCGAGATATTTTTTCTTTAAAATATTCACTCCCTAACACCCAGCCCTTATTTGTCATCTCCCGAATACAAGCTAAATCTAGCCCTTCAATATGACCGAGAAATAGCTCACGATAAGCTTTTTTCCGACCAATATCATTGCTGCTCAACGACAAATAAACCTCATGCTCAACAATCAATTCGTCTACGGTATCTACTGCGTTATGACGATAACTTGACCAAGGGTATTCAGATGGATGGTTCACCATATTAGCTCTAACAGGATTAAGCTCAATATATCGATAACACAATAGTGCATATCGCTCACTGTCAATTAACGATGCTTTATACCGCCCTTCCCACAATGTGCCCGTACGACGATACCTATAATTGAAATACTGTACATAATATCGCCCCAACATCTGCACCATTTTAGAGATACTGTTTTCTTTATTTGGTGTGACCAACAAATGAACATGGTTTGTCATCAACACATAAGCATGAATAGAACAGTCATGCTTTTGCGAAGCTTCCCTTAGCTTTTCCAAATAAAAACGATAATCACTGTCAGAATAAAAGATAGGGTCACGATTGTTTCCCCGAATAATCACATGCTGCGGATGACCCACTAACACAAACCTTGGTTGCCTTGGCATTTCTACACTCCCTGTAAAAATCAATAAACTCAATCATAAACGACACATCAGCCGCTTGCAATCGAGTCTGACCCTATTGCTTGCTGAATCAGCAATGGCTGCGACGGCAGGGGGAGAAGGTGATGGCTGAATTGGTCGAGATGAAACAATCATTGAAGACTTAAAATGACAAAGGCGCGGACTTCTTCAAGTTCGCGCCTTTATTTTGCACCTAACCCTACTTTTCAAGGTAAGATTACAAAACACCTAACAAATTACAAAATGGATTTATTATCAAATGCTTTGGTTAAAAAAATATAAAAAATACTTCACCCTTTTTTCGATTGTATCGGTACTTCTATTGGGAGCTCAGATACTCTTGCTACGTTTAGAGCTATTCAGCGCTAATGATATATCTACAGGATATTATCTTTTACTAATATTAGCCTTCTTGATATTTACTCTTAACTTTTTACCCTTAATGTACATCAGTTGGTTCGACTGCGAACATCACATTTTAATAACTATACTGAAACAATTATTTTTTTGGGGGCTAACTATAACGCTTATAGGCATATGGATATATTTAACGCAACATTTTCTCGCATGAGCCATTACAGAGTCCAAACATACCATCCAAAATAGCAGGATCAACCGCTACAGTAATGCCAACGAGAAACATTATAAACCCTAAAAAAACAGCTAAAAAGCCTCTAACCTCAAAGATTGAATCCCCGGTTTCAAATTCAAAAGTAACTTTTTTTCTATGAATAGCCATCAACCCAATGACCAATAAACAACAACCAAGAAAACGCCATCCCAATTCAGTATCAATAAAGGTAAGCCCAATAAAGATAACGAGCTGCAAAGACAAAATTTTCATTTAAAAGGCTTACCAAGAAACACCAACTCTAACGCCTCCACTAGCACTAAGCCCAACACCTCTACCATTACTACCTGTCGCATATGGCGAAACCCCTTCGTGATGCTGAGGGTTGCCTTCACCAGCATACATGCCAGAATAACCCGTCCCACCAAAATTAAAGGGGCCAGCATTTCCACCGGCTGAAGCAGAGAAACCTATCCATGCTTCAGGTTCACATGTTGGAGAAGTGCCTTCCGGTCGAGGAAAATCACCATCTGGGTCATAACTAAAACCGCCACCTTTACCTATACCTACATCGACGACGATAAATGATTTACCATTAGATTCACCTAAAGTAACCCCGAACCCGCGACCTCCACTATAAAATCGACCTTTTAAGCTCCATAACCCCAAAGGATCAACGTACATAAGCGGGTTGTTTTCTACATAAGCATAAGTATTAATCCCACCTTGAAGTCCAATCGGATCACTCTGCAAGTATCTCCCCGTACTCGGATCATACGTCCTAAAGTAGTTGTAATGGAAGTTTGTCTCTTCATCAAAATACTGTCCCGCAAATCGCAGGTTATTCTCTACGCTCTCCTCTGTCAATGTCGCTTCACCAAAGGCTTCATACTCTGCTTGCCACACGGTTTCTTGTGCAGCGTTGGTAAGTGCGGTGGGTGTGCCTAGGTGGTCGTTGTGATAGTAGTAGGCCACCTTGTTTCTAATTTGCGCGAGGGGCTGGTTGTTCCAATAGATGTATTCGACAATAGGCTGACCATCGCTACGATATTCGCCCATTAGCTGCCCTTGCAAGGTATAAATATAATGGGTGGTTTCGCCCTGCTGGGTTTTGCTGGTGCGTTGACCTAGAGCGTTATAACCATAATGAGTTTCTATACCGTTGCTAAGCACTTTGATGGGGCGGTTGGCAGCATTGTAGGTAAACTGAATATTGCCACTGGCTTTATTCATCGCGGTGGTGTTACCGATATCATCGAACGTGTACGTGGTGCTTTGTGGTGCAGCGCCCGTGCGTAAAATATCCGCTAGTATATTGTTACCAAGTAAGTACCCGTAGTCATCGCTATATCCCATATCTCCTTGGCTGAAGGTGCTGGTTAAGCGGTTGCCTACGAGGTCGTAACCATATGCACGAATACGACTATCTGACTCTCCGCTATCTAGGTCTTTGGTGATACTAGCTAAGCGATCAATGGGATCGTATTCAAATTGTTGGTTATATGGATCTTGCGCGAGGTTGTCGATACGCACTATGTTGCCATTGGGGTCGTAGCTATAGCTACGATCTATTAGCGTACTGTTATCGGTTTGGGTTTGCTGCTCCACTAGGCGATAATCTTGATCGTAAGCCATTTGGGTGCTGCTGCCATTACTGTAGTCAATTTGTGCAACAGGCCCAAAGGGTAGGTATATGATGTTGTCGACTAGAGAACTTGGCGGCGCAGGGCCATTTTCTGTTCCATAAAGGACTTCGTTAACACGACCAACTGAATCATAGCGGTATGTCACATAATAACTCAGGGGATCAGCTACACCTACAACGCCACCAATAAAAGACTGAATCTCGATCAAGTTATTACTTATGTCATACACATAATCTGTCGAGTAAGTCGGTTGATTAGTATCACTCGCATCGTGCCCTATCGCTCGCACATGGCTTACCACATTGCCTCGATGGTCGTAGCCATAAAACTGTACGCCGCTCTGGTCTTCTATACGGAAGAGTCTACCGATAGCTTGGACATGATAAGTATCGCCATTGCTATGGGTATATTCGTCCACATCATAGGTGTAGGTGACATTTTCTTCGGGCGAAGTGGGATATTCGGCATGGGTTAAGCGGTTGAGTACGTCATAAGTGTAACGCGTGACGATGCCGCGACTATCGACGCTGATAAGACGATTACCTGCATTATCGTAAACATGGCGACTAATACCGGTATCCGGGCTATTTTGCTCGATGAGGTTATCAAATGCATCGTACTCATAGCTTGTAATATTGCCGTTGGCGTCGGTGACGCTGGTGAGGCGATCTTGCTTGTCGTAGCTGAACTGTGTGGTGCCGTTGTCGGCATCGGTGGTTTGAGTTAAGCGATTTAAGGGATCGTAGGTATTTTGGCTCGCGAAGTTTCGCGGGTTAATGGTTTCTACGGGGTTGCTGTTTACGTCGTAGTCAATCTGGGTGGTTTGATCGTCTGCACCGACGATTTCCATCACACGGCTTAGCTCATCATAGGCTTGTTGCAGTCGATAGGTGATGGTCGCGCTGCCGTCTTGGATGGTTTGACTCAGGCGATTGCCCGCGTTATCTAATACATAGTCTATTCGTTCACCGGCGTTGTTACTGACCGCGACTAGGCGGTTACTGGTGTCGTAGTGGTAAATTAATTCCACATTATCGGGGCGAATGATTTTGGTGATATTGCCCGTATTGTCATATTCGTACGCGGTGGTACTGTCAAAGCCGGTGGCAGTGGGGTGTATAACCGTCACACTCAGTAACCAGCCACGCACATGATACGTTAGGTTTGTTTGAGTACCGTTGACACTGGTTATTTGTTGCGGTTGTCCGCGACCGTTGTGTTCCGAGAGGATCGTTTGATGACCTAAGGCATTGGTGATATGGGTACGGTTGCCATTGCTGTCGTAGGTATAGGTGGTGATGTCATCCACATCGGTACGTGGGCCATTGATGGTGAGTATTTGACCGTGGTCGTTGTAGGTATAACTCACGGCTTGGGATGTGGCGATATTATCGCCAATGCCGCCGCCATTACTGTCTTGGCTTTGCAGTGGGTCGTTGGGGAAAGCGTCGTCTGTATCCGCGATACCATCGCCATCGGTGTCAATGACGACGGGGACATCGTCAATCAGTAGGTATTCGCACCGTTTCACTACATTGATCGGGTTACCAAAGACGCTGTTGCGACAGGCAATGGTATTATCGACCGATTGATAGGCGAAATACCCTTGCCCATGACTCTCTACGCCGTAGCGCACTAAAGAGGATGCCGGCACCTGACAGGTTCCCCACTCATTGGCACAAAATACCCAAGCAGCAGCAGAGTTATTTTGCGCATCGTTAGGAAAGGGGTCGCTATTATCGCCAAAACCGTCGCCATCGCTGTCATAGGCTTCGGCAATATCACTCGGGAAGGCGTCTTCGCTATCAACGACACCGTCGCCATCGGCATCGTTGCTGGTACTTAATAGATAATCGCAGCTTTTTACGATGTTAATCGGGTTGCCAAGAGCACTGTTGGTGCAGCGAATACTATCGGTAGCGTTTGTAAATACATACACACCGTTTGCACCATAGCGCACTAATGCCGGTGCTGGCAGAGTGCATGTATACCATTCGTCCGCACAATGTACCCAGTCACCACTCGCATTATTGCGGCCATCTAACGGGAAAGGGTCGCTGTTGTCCCCAAAACCATCGCCATCGCTGTCGTAGGCTTCGGCAATATCGTTCGGAAACGCATCAAGACTATCCGCAACGCCATCACCATCGTAATCCGCCGTTGCGCTCAAAATATAGTCACACCGCTTTACCACGTTGATAGGGTTACCAAAGATGCTATTTCGGCAGCCAATCTCACTACTCACGTATTGGTAGGTATATGAGCCAGTGCCGTTTTGATCAAGACCATAGCGCACGAGCGCAGGCACTGGGGGAACGCATATGCCCCATTCGTTGGCACAAAATAACCAGTTACCTTCACGGTTATTGTGGGGGTCGCTGGGGAAGGGGTCGTTGTTATCCCCAAAGCCATCGCCGTCACTATCGTGGGTTTCGGTGATATCGTTGGGAAAGGCATCTAGGCTATCGACCACACCATCACCGTCGTAATCAACGGTGGTACTGAGTAGATAGTCGCAATGTTTAACCACATTTAAGGGGTTACCAAAGGTATTGTTGGTGCATTTGATTGGGCCATCGGTGTATTGCGACACGTAATACGCTTGTCCCTCTAGCTCGACGCCATACCGTACGTGGGTTGGCATCGGTGGTGTACACATCCCCCATTCGCTCGCGCAACGCATCCACTGGGAGTCGCCCTCTGCGGCTGCGGCTGGGAAAGTGATTAACGATAAGCATAAAGGGATTACCGTTACGCTAGCGGTTACCAAACGCGTACGCGCGACATAAGAAAATAGAGTCTTCATCGTGGGTTTACCTCGGTTGAGGTTAAGCGCCCTTGGGTATCATAGGTTAATACGGTTTCTCGTTCGGGTTCGATGATTTTAGTGCGGAGGTTAAATGTAGCATGCCACTCGGTGG
>AEVK01000063.1 GCA_000209515.2 gamma proteobacterium IMCC1989 | reverse complement strand
TAAACTGACAAACCCCTCGTCAAAAACGGGCAACTGTCAGATTAAGTCTGATACTAGAACACCGCATGTTTAGATTAAGCCCTACAAATCAATGCTTTCAAAGAGTTCATGGTTTCTAGCATTCTAATTTTAACCGAAACTTCTACGGAAGGATCTAAATCTTCATATGTAATAAAGCTGTCTTTAATAATAGATTTTTCTTTATCGGTCATACACCATAAAATAGATTCGCCATTTTTAATGGCTCTCTCAAATTCATGACGGCTGATAGCCTCTATGAGCGTATGAAAATGGCTTTTGAAGTCACCGTCTACAGTTGTTTCCCCTTTGTTTCTAAAAACAAAATCCCCTCTAAGACTAGTATCTACGACCATAATTCTTATCTTAATATTGCTCTTTGACGCTATTTTTATTAGCTCATTTGACAAGTAGAAAGCTTCGTTTTCTGGAGATTTTGTTCCTGAAAAATATACATGTTTAGAGTCATTTAATGATTTATTTTCACCATTATCAGTAAACTGCTCACCCCCTAAAGCGCTAATTCTATCCGCATTCACTTGTAAAAAATCATTAACTTCTTCGCGAAAAGTATCGATTCCTTTTACATAGTCATCAAGTTCTGACTGAAGATTTTTATCTCTTCCGCGCATATCAATAATATCGTACCAGACCATATTTTTATAAATTTTCCGATATAGCCGCTGATGAGATTTACTTATCTTATTAAAAACGAGCTGACTATCCGAGACCAATACTTGGCAATGCCGCTCTACTAACTCGTCTAAATCAAATGATAGCGCTGTATCTTCATTTCTAAATAATTTTTTAGCAGATAACTTATCTTCTAATTTTTTATAAGATTTTATAGATTCTGGGGAATTAAAAGATAGTTTGTTACTATTTGAGAATAAGCGATTATGTATTTTTTCGTATTGCGGGCCAATGATAATATTTTTTCGGTGAAAAAATATTATTTCCATCAAATCTAAAACCCATAAGCTTTCATTTAATTTAACTTTTATTAATTTTAATAATTGTTCTAGGCTTTTTCTTTCTGCGTTATCTACACCTCTTTCAAAAGCTTTAAATATAGCATCCCAAATTTCTTCTCGGTTGATCCACTCTTCGTCAAATCCTTCTAATTTATAGACTTTTTTCTTGATTTCTCCTATTTGATCGCTAAGAAACTTATCGATTTTCCACATGCCTGAGTTAATTGCTTCTGCACCTAAGTTAGGTCTTCCAGGAACATAACCATATACCGTAATATTTTTTTTTGCTCTTCTTAATCCAGATCCGACTAGCATATCTTTGCCTGTACGCTTATACCAATCAGCAAAAATAGGGAGCTCTGCTGCAACGGCTCCCGCCACATCAAGCAGATTGGAACAAGACGTCAAAACGATAAGGTCTTTTGTTCCTAGAGGCCGGATGTCTGTTCTAATAGTATTAGAGTGTGTGCATGCTTTGCCAAGTGCCACACCTAGAGATATAGCTGTTCTTTTTGACTCTCTCTTTGCATGTGCAGCATCAGGCTCTTGCTCACCTAAATGATAAAGGTTGGACTTACTGTTGTCTTGAGTTAAAACTCCAGTTTTGACTAACCTCCGTGTTAACCAACTAGACTCATTTTCAGGTAGAAATTCATCTCTATTTGGTACTATAGGCACCGCACCTTGTAAATAGTAGCCGATTCGGACTATATTGTCAGAGGGGTTCTTGCTGAACCAGAGATCTAACCACTCCTCATTCATTCCCACTCGCAGTAAAATCACTATTATTTTTTCAAGGTAAGTACCTTCGAATCCCTCCACGCCTCTCCCAGCTTGAAAGCCCTTTAATATGTTATATACAAGATTTTCTTCCTGCGCACCAAATCTTACGTCTTCACCATGCCTATATGCCCTGTATACAATATTATTTGCTGTTGCGATAATTGGAACTGCAATTCCAAAATCTACTAACCTATCTAGTATTAAGCTAAGAACATTTCTTTTGTAGCGATTATTTTTAATGCTATATTTGTTCAAAATAAACCGAGAAAGCTCACCCCACGGCATTCCCTTTTTAAGCCTGCCAATATATTCAGGGTCTTTCTTTTTTTGTCGTATTTCATCTCTCGCTTTTTCTTCAAAATTAGCATGAAATTCTAAAAAAATAGCAGTCAAATCAGAAAGTGGAGTATCCTGAAAGTCTTCAAAACAAAAGTTTGAAAAGTGCTCCGATAAAAACTTATTAATATCTATTTTAGTTTTTTCTACTTCAGATTTTGGCTCGTATATGCCAATTCTAGGAATTTTTTTTGTGATTGTTTTTTTTGAGCCACTATAAATTTGGCTAATTAAGTTACTTATATTTTTAGAAACTTCCTCGCTGAACAAGAAGTCTGCCCAAGAGCTATCAAAAAATTTAATCGTAGGAACTTCTTTGACTGCCTTGATCGATTCAAAATATAGCTTTTGATATAATGACCCAACTATAAATTGAAAAAACCTCATTATTTCTTTAATATCTCTATTACCTATTAAAGAAAAATTAAAATTAAAAATTTCACACAGGTGACTCACGCATTTAATCAAATCTTTTTTAGTCAGTGACCCAACAGTCACTATTGGAACAATTGTCACTTCATACCTATTACCTACCCAGGTAGCAAAAATTCTTATTTTAGCAAGTTCGATAACCTCATAAACTGAGCTCCCTAGCTGCTTTCTTATTGACTCTTCAATGTATTTGTCTGGCAGGCCTGAATAGTACTTCACCTTGTTTGTGTCATGATACTGAGTGGATATATCAAAAAAATTAAAGCAATGGGGTGTTATCGCACGGTCTAGCTCAGAAGAGGTAAAGCTTATACGATGACTGGCAGGAAAGTCTGTCAAATAAGGAATGCCAGCATTAATTAATGCTCTACACTCTGCAGCACAAAATTCGATGATCTCTTGAGATGAAAGCTCTCGCATTAAAAAGTCTGGACAAAAAGTATCTTCATCCCAATTACCGACATCTCCGCAATAAACATAAAAAATTACACTTTCTATCTTAATTTTTTCTAATCTTCGCTCAACTTCAGCGAGAGTGGTACCAACGAAAAGGGTATCATCTACTACGATTATTTTTTTTCCTATCAATTCATCAGGGTTTTTTATTATTGATTCCGTAGCTATGCGTGACTCTATTCTTCTTGCGCCACAGAGTACAAAAAGCTTGTATAAGCACAAAGCTTTTCGGGCCATAAAAATTACAACATCTACATCTTGACTAGCTATCTCATTAAAAAACGAAACAAGTGCCGACGCATGAGCAGCACCAAATGGCTCTAAAATACGCTCAATTCTGTTTTTTTTCCTTACCATTACTTAGATCCCGCCCGTCCATTAGTAAAAATAAAAATACTGACTACTGGAAATAATGAAAGTATTAATATCTTAATAGATATTAAACTTAGTTTATTTTTATAAAATGCAATTTTTGAATTTTTTATAATTTGATCTAAAAAAATATAGTGACTTTCATTCTGTGAATCACACTCTTCTCCAAGTATAGGAGCAATTATTCTATAAAGACTTTTTTCATCATGTTTTGCTACATCACCAAAAAAAAATGGGCTGTCATCTTTATGCGGCTTGCCAAAAATCATGAAAACCGGAATGATATGTCTAGGTAGCAGTGAAAAAAGGCTGATACCTACAACGATAAGACAAGAAAACAATACCAACAAAAAATATCCTTGAATCAATGAGTCAAGATTTTCTATCAAAATAAATCTTGTAAGGGTTGCTGCTAAGATTGCTGAGATTGTTAATATAGCTCCATTTTTAGCTTCAGAGTATTTTACCCAATCAATAGCTTGTAAATGTAACTTAAACATAAATTCACGATGCGTATCTTTCATTAATTTACCTAAATAATTAGTGACAACAAAAAAATATATGAGCAACTGGCAATCCCATCTCATTGATAATCAGAAAGTGTGTGCGGATTCAAAATCATCATCATTTATAATTATATCATGCGCTCTATTAAAACCTTCTTGACTCTACATATTTTATCTTAAGCATTAGTAGGTTAGCTAGTTAAATCTATTTAAATGAATAAAAACTCATCAATAGTATTACGTAATTTTCATTATGTATAAAGTGAATCGACGAATCCAACCGTTGACTCAGCCATCAGTGCCATTGTCATTCCAAGTACCGCTTTAGCTTGTGAGCGAGTAAACTCTTCGTTGCCATGGGCGCCTAACTGACAAACATTCTTTAACTGCTCGCGCAAACTTAACAACCGCTCTATAGACGACATACTTTCTCGCTGACTGCGATCATGTGCCTTTTTATTCGCTTCGGATGACTGCTTCTTATCATCACGTTGCAGCTCAATCTGCTCGATGATATGACGGCACTGCATCACCGTATCTTTATAGTGTCCTGTCTCAATAAATTCCTGCGCTTTTGACAAGATAGCCGCTAGGTTTTCAGATGTCGAAGGTAGGGGAACCTCAAATAACAATGTTTGCCTAAAACCAGCAGTTTTTAACGCATCCAGCCATTGCTCTCTCGGTATAATAATATCTGCTGCATCGAAGCTCGATAACAATTCTTCGCCTGATAAAGTTAACGCTCTCAACTCCACACTCAACTTCAAATCCTTTTCCTGCCGATATTCTTCAAGCGAATTGACTTGCTCTTTGGTCAATATGGTTTCGAAATGAAGCTGTTCACTATTGGGGTGGTTATAATATTGAAGCACCTGAGTTGATGATGGAATCGATGAGACCAACTTCTTTACCGGATCAGAAATAGACAAGCTCAGGCTCATATCAAAAATACTGATAGGTGTTTCACACGCACGCCGGTTACCGCGCATGGTAAAAGTGAAGCTGTACCCGCTAGCCGCCAAGCGCCCGCTTACAATGAACCGATCAAATTCGATAATGCATTTATTATTCTGTGTTATTGATATTCTCATATATTTATTCTTTTTTACGCGACTATTAAATTGGCATACGACCTAGAAGGGATTTCCTAATATATTCTCTTTATCAAACATCCGATTAAGCACCGTAATTGACTTTGCGGATAACTCTTGCGTAAACAGCAAAGTGAGATTGTGCTTAGCTCGTGAACAGCTTACGTAAAATAGGTTTCTGTTTCTCTCGAATGTATCTTGCTTGTCTTTGGGATAACTACCGTCCATCCATTCCAACATCTGGTTCCAGTTGTATTGATTCCAGCCGCGACCACAAACGACAAGAACATTATCAAATTGCGCTCCTTTCACTCCATGCTTCGTTGAGAAAGGTGTTTTTTCATCGATGTACTCACCCAGATTAACGAGCTCAAGATACTCTACGAAACGCAACCTACTAAGCTTTTTCACAAACTTCGCTTCATCCTCTTCCTGCTCGTCAATCGGCTTTGATACAAGTTGATTATATCGTTTTTCTGACTCCTCAATTTTTGATGACATTCTAGGTATTTTGGTTTCCATCAAAAGGTTCAGCATATCACCAATAGTAGAATTAGCTCTCGCGTGCATTACTCTATCGAGAATATTCAGCCATTCTGTTTTATCGGCCTGACACTTTAATTGAGGATGGTTTCTCTTTTTAATTTGCAACAATTCACCATATTGATATTGCTCATAGGAGAATGCAGTTGGTTCTATCACCTCAAGAAAAAACTGGACATATTTGTCATTTTTTTTGAGATAGTCATCAGTATATCGAAAGCAATCAGCAAGATTCTTAAAGTTTTGCTCATTAGCTATAAGGTTGTTGGTTAAAAACAAGATTTTCGTTTTCTCGGGAGACATGTCCCATCCATCTACGCACATCAAGCCTTTCGTTTTTTCGATATATTCCTTCACATTGCTCTCTGGAAGATCATCCTTCCAGTGGCCACCGCTTTTACCATCTCTCCGGACACCCGACCAGTTATTGGAATGGAAAACTTTTATCGTTCCATCTGAGCTAGGGTCTGATTCAGCTTGGGGGAGGTCTGGCCGCATTCTATTCAAACACTGAACTATATTTCGATCCGACCGAAAGTTTGCTTTCTTTCCGATCTCTATGATTTTTCCTTTCTTACTTGAAATTAAGCCGCAAGCTGAACTGCCGTAAATTTTCTGCCAGTGATCGCCGAAAAGACCAACCATCACGCCAGAGTTGTTATCTATAAGATTCGCAACAATGCTATCAGCCAGATTACTATCGGTATCCTGATACTCATCGATTAAAACTATAGGGAACTTGCTTTTAAGTAGCTTCTGAAACTTTGGATACGAAAGCATACGCGCCATTAATGCGACCACATCGTCATGGTGTAAGGTAATCTCGCGTTCATTGACTGCGGGGAACCCTAACTCGTACTTAACCTTCTGATTAGTAACACCTAGTGAATCATCTATTCGATTTTTCCATTTTTCACCAAGTTCTGGCAGATGCTCCCGAAGCTTAACTTGGTAGTGTTGCAGTATGCTCCAACAGAACGAATGAATTGTATCGGCGAAAATTACTGGGTGATGATCCGTTCTATTCTTGATTTCATTCTTTGCTACGTTTGTGTATGTAATACATGCTATCTGCTGTCGATTACCTAATAGCTCATCTGCGCGGTTCGATATCAAATACCTAATTGACTCAATCAAGGAATAGGTTTTACCTGCGCCTGCACCAGCTTCTAAACGAAAACACAGGCCTTTATCGATACAGCTTCTGAGCTGTTCCAGCGCCTCGCTAGAAGCCCGTTCGGCAGGATTTATGTTGGTCATGGCTGAGCTTCCTCAGCCATGACCGCAACGTCTTTATCCAGCCATTCCAGTCCTTCGCAAATATACTTAGGAACAACCCAATCTGTTATTTCAATAGCATACTCAATAGCGAAATTCGCTTTACCGTCTTTACCTATTTTTTTAGACTTTTCAAATACAGCATTTTCCAACTCCAGCCCTGTCAAATCTGTTAGGTCGAACAGACTGGTATTCGCCAGAATAAACGCATCTTCAAAGCTTCGCCCGCACAGTCCACCTTCATTCACCTGAAACGCTAATCGACGACATCCAGAAGTTTTGGCGTTTTCATCCTTTGAGCGAACATCAGATAAAACAGAGTATCCATCCTTCCCAAACCATTTAGATATGCCTACGTTACTAGAGCGATTGCCCTTACTAACAATTACTGAAGAGTTGTTTGACTCTGAATTTACTGAATCCAAATCTGTAATAAACAAAGTTTTAAGTTCAAGAAAATCGATGAACTTATAAAAATGATGGGCATAGGCGCCACCTACTTCGACTACAGACATATACTTCCTGCGCAAGCCGCACTTCTTTTCCTCGTCCACTTTTTTAATCATCTCAGGAAGAAGAATCCTTTCCGTGGCACCTTCGATTAAAATTGCTCTATCGGCAAAATAGAGGTCGCATTTTGTCAGCGTTAAATACTTATGTAAAAATTCTTTGTCTGCTTTTACCTCATCGCTACCAAACGCCTCGCCAATGTCTTTAACCTTGGTTTCTTTCCCATTCTTGGATAAGAAATAACGGACTTTGCTAAAATCTGCCTCGTTGGCAATATGCGAGGAATGCGTGCTGACCACAAACTGTACTGGCCACACATTTCCATCATTAAGCTGCTTTTGAAACTCACCGACTATTTCCTCGAGCTGTCGAATAAACACTTCCTGCATTTGCGGATGCAGATGGGCTTCGGGCTCTTCAATAAAAATCAAATGACCTTTAGGTGAGATAGGCTGTGATTGGAACTCTCTGAAGTATTCATAGATTCGAAAGAGAATAAAAATTAAATTACGAATACCCAAACCATTGTAGGTTTCTGGCAGAGTAAAGTGATCATCGCCTTCATAGAAAACTCTGGTATTACTCTCCAGTAGTGATTTCACATTTAGCTCCGTAGCAGCACTTAATTTTGGATCTTGCAGCCCTGGATACCCAAAGATGTTAAGTGTTGGCAAAAGCGATTTTACTTTATCCTGAAAATCCGTATCGACTTTCTCTTGGAGCTTTTCTACTACCGCATTGACTTCATCGGATTTGGCTTTAAACGCTTCAGGCGCACCAGCACTGCTTGCACTTTTAAAAATATTCCCCAGTGATTTACCAAGAACATCACGTTCACTGTGTGTTTCATCATCAAGACCGCGCTGGGCATTAATCAGCCCTGACAATATCAACCTTTGAAATGAAGAGAATTCGAGTCTGACTTTATTGTTTAAATTGGTCGGTTCGATCGCATAGATCACGGGCTCATAAAACTGGCTGATCAAGCATTTGAGATCAGAAAAATACTTTTTACGGTTAGCTGCATCCAGCGCCTGAAAGAAGTCTTTAATCTTTCCGTCTTTCAGCTGATAGGAAACCAATATACACGTTTCAAACAAGGTATCATCAAGATCAATTATGAAATATCCCAAAGCACCAAAATCGCTCTCATCGTCTTTATAATCGATAAGCAGCTCTAGCTCAATCGTTGGCATCAATAGGCGAATAGCCTCGCCTTCTTGATCATCCTTAAAAGCATTTAGGGCTTTTTCAAACTCAGCTAAACAAGACTGATTGAAATCTTCATAACGAATCTTTGGCCCCGTTGAGCTTAGGAAGCTACGGAATATTTCAGCAAGCGAAGTCTTACCTGTGTTGTTTCGCCCGACAATCAGTGTCGTTCTATCATCTAGGCTCAGGCATACGTCTTTCAATAATCGATAATTTTTTATGCGGGCGCTTTTTATTTTCATAGCTCATCCCTAGGATTTGATTAACAGTTTCTTTGCTCGATGACTGGAATTATGAATGGCGCGAGCAAAAAGTTCTTTTCCTCTGCCTGTTTCACCATAGATCAATACCGGCACATCGCGTCCTGCCAAGATTTTAGCCTGGGACTTGAGATTATTTCCACCAATCCAACTGACAAGGGTTTGGGGCGCTGTACTACTCATTAATGAACTCCAATATTTTTCTTATATTTCCATCAATACAGATTGAGGAGATTATTTAGCTGAGGAAGGATTCAACGTTTAGCGCTGCTATTATCCACACAAAGATGATAATCGCGCCAAAACAGTAGCGGCTCTCGTAAAACCCCTTAATCATAAGCTAATAGACCATAAACATTAAAGAAAATCTATGAGCTCGCGAAAAATAATGCACTGCTTTGGAATAGATAAATCACTGTAAGCTGACATTTAAAGATGACTCTCACACTTCGGCTGTTAATGCAGAGTCTTACTAATATCACAGTGGCAAGAGGTTGCTATCCCTTTCTTCAATCCTTTCCATTATCCACTCCTCCACTTCACTCTCTACCCAAGCTACTGACTTTTTTCCTAATGAAACAGGTTTAGGGAAAGTAGCCTCAGTAATATATTTATAAATAGTAGATCGGCCTAAGCCTGTGATATCCATTACATCTTTTAATTTAATTAATTTCATGACGACCTCATTGTTATCGTTCATAAAATCAATCGATGTTGTTAAAAAAAATGGCGGGACCATCTTCTTATCATCAAAGCAAATCAACAATATTTAACACCTATATCACCTTATTGATAAGAAGGCTTATCACTCGTTTTCATCATCAATTGAGGTAATTATCATGATCCTACAATGTCCAAAATGTAAATCTATACACATTAAGTCTAAAAATTACGCGCGTAAGGTTGGCGGTACGATTGGCGCTATCGCAGGGACTATCGGAGGGCTTTCGGCTATCACTTATGGAGCACGAACAGGAGCGTCCACTGGGTTAATCTTTGGCCCTTTCGGTGCAACGGTTGGGGGGATTTCTGGCGCTATCTTAGCGGGGCTAGCAGGAGGGGCTGCTGGTAGCAGTGCAGGCCTATCTTTGGGGGAGTTGGTTGATAGTAAAATCCTCAACAACCTAAAGTGTACGTCATGCCACCATAGCTTTAGTGTTGACGATCATGGCATCCCACAAAACTATCACGACTATTCAGATATGGATGAGTATGACGATGAGCACCTTATAGAACAGGTTAGCTAGTCACTATCATTTTATTAATAGCAACATCTCTTCATACCATTCATTACCTCTCTATGGATTAGCCCATAGAGAGGTAATGATATCGTTATCGGGTACACCCAATGAATAAAACCAAAAATAAACATCAGCCAGAAAGTAAAAGCCATGACACTATTGGCGAACAACATAATGGTATTTCTGAATCTCAAATTTTAGCGTGGGCAGAATCGATTCTTGAGGCACGCTTTAAACGCAGTAATTACATCACATCACCTAGTCATACCCGTGAGTATTTAAGCGTCACACTAGCGGATAAAGAAAGAGAGGTATTCTGTATGATTTACTTAGATAGCCAGCATGGAATTATCGATTTTGAAATACTCTTTCACGGGACGATTGATGCCGCATCGGTCTACCCTCGCGAGGTGGTTAAATCTGCGCTCAAATATAACGCAGCCGCTATTATCCTAGCGCACAATCATCCTAGCGGGTCACCTGAGCCTAGTAGCGCTGATAAACGCATTACTGATCAGATTATTACTGCGTTAAAAACTGTGGATATTAGAGTGCTTGATCACTTAATTGTCGGCGGTACGCAATCAATCAGTTTTGCTGAGCTTGGGTTACTGTAATACAGAGCTAAGCCATTTCATGTTACTTGTTTTAATGTACGTTAAACCAAGTAACACCTCTCCACAAACACTGCATCAAGCCCTATTACGTTAGCGTACTGGGGCTTTGTCATTTTAGGGGGCCACATTATGAATACTAACGTCATTCCCTTCGCTCCATATAAGCGACCACAGACTGAACTCTCATCGTCTTACCATATTTACATCAACACACTTGCCCAGTCAGGAAGAAAAAGCATGATCTCGCAGCTAAGAAAAGCCATTCGCTTGCTGGGCTTTCAGGGAGAGCCTGAGCTGTTCGCCTGGCATGACCTTAGCTTTGAGCAAGTACACTCTATTCGTGCTTCTATGGTGGAACTAGGCTGTGCAGTTAATAGTATTAACCTAACGCTAGCAGGACTCAGAGGTGTCACTAAAGCCGCCTTTAACCTTGGCTACATTGATGCTGACCAAATGCTTCGTATTACCTCCGTTAAGAACACCAAAGGGGATGCTCAGCAAGTCGGTAAAAAGATTAGTCGGCCTGAGATACAAAAACTGATTAAAGCCGCTAAAAGCCAAAGCCATCTATTACAAGCTAGCCGTGATCATGCGCTGATAATGATTGGCTTTGGTGCAGGTTTACGCTGCTCTGAAATATGTAACCTTCAGATAGGTGACTACAAGCCTCATTTTGGCCTCTTATGCGTTAGACAAGGTAAAGGCAGAAGGAACCGTCAAGTGTATGTAGCCAGAAAAGTCATCTGTGCTATTGATAGCTGGATACAACTGAGAGGTACAATGGATGGCCCCCTACTGACCTCTCTCCGCAAGGTTGGCAAAGTACATGCTACAAAGCTATCGACTCAGGGCGTCACCTATATCCTCAGCAAGATACAACAACGAGCTAAAGTCAGTAAATTCACTCCACACGATATGCGTAGAACGTTCATTACTGACCTGCTAGAGAAAGACGTCGATATTAATACGGTTCGTCAACTAGCAGGACATAGTGATATTAGTACAACCACTCGCTATGACTGTAGAGATATATCTTGGCAAAAGAACGCATCTCAAAGTATTCAGTTTTAAAGGGGATTTTGTTTCCAGTGATATATTGATGCAAACGAAAGAAGAATATCAATATTGGCTACACCCAAAGGACCTGTAGCCATTACCATAGTGCTTAGTCTTATCTTTGGCTAAATAACTAGCCCTATAAACTACCTCGCCTCTATCTTCCTCAACCTCGTGCGGTGCTCTATCCGCGTGAATATAGTAAACACAATGTTCAGGGAAATGTACGAGAGTCTTAAATACGTCTACAGGCATTTCTTTTAATGCGCTACACCACGCTTCCTGTATTTTACCTGCTAGTCGGTGCCTTAAGATATTGGAGTTATTTAGATCTTTGTAATCCTCTTGGTTTAAAAAAATAAATACATGGTAGTGTTGTCTATCTGATTGATGTTGCTCTCTAGCCCATACGTACCTAACTCTATCTATGTAAATACTGTAGTGGTCAACCTTTTCTGGCCAG
>AEVK01000064.1 GCA_000209515.2 gamma proteobacterium IMCC1989 | reverse complement strand
TAAGCAAAAAACGCTTTCCGGAATGACGAGACCTTATTTTATTTTTCTTGCTTCTTGCTTCTTGCTCATCATGAAGTATTTCGCCATCGCTGGCATGACTTATTGTCAACGTTCGTGAAGTTAGCAGAACAGCTGTGAAAATGGGTATCGCCTAAAATGGCATTTTAAAACCCGGCGGCATTTGTAAACCACCCGTTAAATCGCCCATCATATTTTTATTTTCTAGTTCAACTTTACGCACAGCATCGTTGACGGCAGCAGCGAGTAAATCTTCTATTATGGTTTTTTCTTCACTTAGTAAAGAAGGATCTATATCGACTTTTTTTACATCGTGGCGACCATTCATGGTGACTTTTACCATGCCTGCACCTGACTCACCACAGACTTGCTTGTTCGCTAGCTCTTCTTGCATTTTTTTCATATTTTCTTGCATGGCTTGCGCCTGCTTCATTATATCGCCAAGACCTGTCATGTGTATTCGCTCTTCTCTCTTGATGTTAAACCTTATGGGCACCTCTAAAAATTGGTGCTATTTATTAATCTATTGGTTTGATGGACTCTGGGACAACTTTCCCATCAAACATTTCTTGTAATTGCTGTACGACGGGGTCGTTAGCAATCGCTTCTTCTGCCTGAATTTGTCGCTCTTGTCGCTGACGAATCACAATTTGTGACGGTGTTTCATAGGGTACATCGCCCAAGGTGATAGTGGCTTCAATCGGATGGCCAAAGTATTCAGTGAGTAAGTCAGCAAGGTATTGTTGATGTTTGGTATCGTATAAAGTACTTTGCTGATGATCTAAAATAAATTGTAAATGCAAACTTTCCCAATTAATGAGTGCGCAATTGGCGACGGTGCTTTGCAATAAACCGCCTGTATCTATGCCGTTATATACGGTAAACCATGTGGATGCGTTTAGTTCATTAAACGGTATTTTAGGTATGCGTTTTTTTACCGTCGCAGCGCTGTCATTTGCTGCAGTTTGTTCGACAGTTTCCTCTGAAGTTTCAACAGCGGCCTCAACAACTGACTCTGTAGCAGTTTCAATAGATTCATCAACCCGTTCTTTTTCGGTATGGATCTTTTCGGTGCGATTCCTTTCGGAGTGGTTCTCTTCAGTGTTATCACTAATACTGTCTTCTATTACAGGCGCGTCAAATGCGGCTAATGCCGGACTTAAATACGGTTCATCCTTTATGGCTCCTGCATTTTCCTCAGTGTCGACTGCCACTTCTGTGGCAGCATCAGACTTTTTTACCGATGGATCCTCTTCTGTATTCGGCATATTGGCAAAGGCTTCATACTCTGAAGGAATAGCACTGTCGTGATGCTCAGTCTGGCTAGCCGAATGATTGTCCTCTGTATTCGCCGTAGGCACTGAAACGGTCGTTTCTGATTCTGGCTCAGACAATACTTCTTGGCTTGACTCAACCATCGGCTGACTTACTGGATCACTGACTTGGTTTTCCGCAACGGCTGCAACCGTCGGTGCTTCTGAAACTGTTTCTGAAACTGCTTCTGAAGTCGCTTCTGCGATATTTTCTACGACAGTTTCTACGATAGCTTCTGGAGCGATTTCTACAGGAGCCTTGTCTGCCTCAACAGGAGTGGCTATAGCAGTATCTGAGATCGCGGCATTAGCCGAAAGCGTCGCCTTAGGTAAGTGATTAACGCCTTGGGGCTTAAAGGCCAACATGCGTAACAATACCATTTCAAAGCCACTACGAGGGTCAGGCACTAATGGCAAATCACGACGACCAAGTAATGCGGTTTGATAATACAATTGAATATCTTCGGCGGTGATGGCTTGTGCAAATTCATATATTTGTTGGCGATCGCCTTGGCTATTATCAACGGCCTCCGGCAAGGCTTGCGCTATGGCAATACGATGTAAAGTTGCAATTAATTCGGCCAAAGCAGCACTATAGTCCGGCGAATGTTCCGATAGGTTAGCTACTGCGCTTAGCAGTTGCTTGATGTCTTCGGCAATCAAGCCTTTGAGTACGTCGTATACGAGAGACTGGTCAATAGTCCCCAACATAGTGCGTACATCGACATCAGTAATTTTACCGTCGCCGAAAGCAATAGATTGGTCTGTCAAACTTAATGCATCACGCATACTGCCATCGGCAGAGCGAGCTAGCTGCCATAAGCCAGCATCCTCAAACGGCACCATTTCTTTTTCAAGCACGAACTGCAAATGCGAGACTATTTTCTCGGGGTTCATGTTTTTTAAATTGAACTGTAAACACCGAGACAAAATAGTGACAGGTAGCTTTTGAGGATCAGTGGTCGCTAGTAAAAATTTAACGTGCGGTGGCGGCTCCTCTAAGGTTTTTAATAAAGCATTAAAACTGCTGTTAGACAGCATATGCACTTCATCAATAAGATAAACCTTATAACGGCCTCGTGTTGGCGCATATTGAACGTTTTCTAGCAGTTCGCGGGTATCTTCAACTTTGGTGCGGGATGCTGCATCCACTTCGATAAGATCAACAAAACGACCTTCGTTAATTTCGATACACGAGCTACATTCATTACAGGGAACCGAACTCACCCCCACTTCGCAATTTAGGCATTTCGCCAAGATACGCGCGATAGTGGTTTTACCGACACCACGTGTACCCGTAAAAAGATAGGCATGATGCAGACGGTCATGGTCTAGCGCATTGATGAGCGCTTGCAGTACGTGCTCCTGCCCCACCATTTCACGGAAGGTACGGGGACGCCATTTTCGGGCGAGAACTTGATAACTCATGGTATTGGTTAGTTCGCTTAGTAATGTAGAGAGACTTTTGCACGAAAGCCATTTTGCTCTCATGCGGCGTTTACCCCACAAGGGGGCACCGAGGAAAAACGTACTCAATCGGTCATTTATATGTATAAACTCCCTCTTTCCGTGCGCTTTTGCCTAACCTGAGAACAAAATCATCTTCCGTGCAAAGGTCTCTTAGAAAAAGAATAAATAATTGATTGGCGATTATAACGGAAGCAGGCTGGAACAGCTAACGAAACAAATAGCCGTAAACGGATTCAAGTTTATGGAAAAATATAGGGTGTAAATGAGAAAAAAGCAGGTAATACAGAATCGAAAAAGGATATATAAGGTGGAAAGCCTAGCCAGCCACACTCCGGCACATAACAGCACTGCTACCGTTGCTCCCTTCCGGGCCTGGCGGAGTTTACAGATAGTTATTGCGAAGGAACCAACTAAGCTCTCCATAACAGCTCTTACGCCTGATCTACAAATACATGAATAGGTCAATAAGAGAGGGCGTGGATTATGGAGAGTTTGTCGCTAAGTTTCAAGAGGCTAGATACGATTTGCCCATACTTTCTCAAAAATGCTCTTTTGCGGGCTACTTTTGCGCTTATCCCATGATAGTTTTTGCTCTGCTGAGAACCTTGCCTATACTAAACATAACAACACCCAATCTCTCATAAGTATTATTCTAGTAGTTGTATATGAACCCTATTTTTCTTACTGATTATTACTGCCACCAATTCACTCTTGGTAAGCACTTACCCTCTTTTTTTCGGGTGCTGCTATCGCTGCTATTACTTATATCAGGAAAAGCCTATAGCGCAGAAATCTATCGCTACATAGACCCTCAGGGACGCTTAGTCTTTACCGACAAACCCAAACACAGCGGCTATATTCGCTTACAAAAGACATCCAGAGGCTGGGAAGTACCCGTAAAGTCTAGATACTCATGGAAAAATAACCGTCAGCGTTTTTCACCCACCATAGAGAAGATGGCTGAACAACATAATCTTCCTGCACATCTACTTCATGCCATTATCATGGTCGAGTCGGCCTATAACCCTCAGGCGATATCCAGTGCCGGCGCACAAGGGTTGATGCAGTTAATGCCTGCCACTGCAGATCGATTTGGCGTAAATGACCCCTATAACCCCACACAAAATATTCGTGCAGGCGCAACCTACATGAAACAGCTACTGACTTTATTTAAGGGGGATTTATCACTAGCCTTGGCGGCTTATAACGCGGGGGAGAATGCAGTAAAACGCTATAACAATCGCATACCTCCATTCAAAGAGACACAACGATATGTTAAAAAAGTCTTAGGGTATTATCGAAAATATCGCGTATTAGCCAACGGCTGATACATGACTATACAGCATGACTATGCAGCACGATTAAGCAGCACGATTAAGATGTAAAAGCTCCCACAACTTAGAGGCAATAGCGGTCTTGTGATGAGTGCGTCGCTTGTGTTTTTTCTTATCATTATTACCGTCAACATCACCAGTGTGGTGTCGGCTGTAAACACTAAACTCTGCTTGCAGCGGTACGGGTAATTTAGCAATAAAATCGACGGTAGACGTTAGTAACTGCTTATCTTCACTCATCATCGCTTGCTGCAACATCGAAAACATCACTTGCGGAGAACTACCGACATGGAAGGGATGCCCCATTATTGTTTCGTACTCTGCTGCCAATGTTAAAAAATCGCCTTCTACTTGTGCATCTAACTGCTCAAGAAAGTGATCCCACATTTCACGATTCAATTGTTGACTCATAACATACCCCAAACGATGATTATCGGTCGTTATTACCAAAGAATAGATCAATCATAGCCGTTACACTGGATAAATAAAACACAATACGCATAAAAAACGTGCGCCACATCACACTAAAATCAATCCATCTAATAACTCATTTGCTTCTAACTAAGTGGAATATAACTACTTTAGCAGCCTTAAAGTGGCCAACAACTACCGAAATACCAGTAACTGCTATATCATGCAGCCTTTCTGCTTCTTTCAATTTAGTTGATCACTCCCTATGCACTTATTCGTTGATAACCTCACCAATGTTGATTTTAGTTACTTAGATGCCGATCGTGGCGTGGTGGGTGAAACGTGGCTGGCTAGCATTGTTTTGGAAGGCGCGCTAGACGAACAAGGCATGGTCTGCGATTTTGGGATAGTCAAGAAAACCATTCGCCAATGGTTAGATACCTATGTAGATCACTGCCTAGTGGTTGCCGCACAGTCCTCTGCTGCCAATATCGTTCGTGATCAGCAATCGATTGACATCACATGGCAATACCAACAAAAAGAGCTACATTGTTTATCTCCCAATGAAGCGATTTGCTTGATTGATGCCACACATATCACACCCGAAAGCGTGGCTAGCTGGTGCATTAAACAATTACGAGAGTTGCTACCAAATACCATTGATCGTATTGCACTCACCTTTACGCCAGAAGACATTAAACACCACTCATATCATTACACCCACGGCTTAAAGAAGCATTTAGGCAATTGCCAGCGCATTGCTCACGGACATCGCTCGACTATCGAGATCTACCGTGATGACAAACGCGATACCTCTCTAGAATCGGCATGGTGTAAACAATGGCAAGATATTTATATTGGCACCCGTAGTGACTTTATCGATACCGTGCAAAAAGACGGTGTGGATTATGACCATTTTGCCTATGACGCAGAACAAGGGCATTTTGAGATCACACTACCCGCTGCTGACTGCTGTATGATTGATACAGATAGCACTGTCGAGCTGATCGCCAGCCATATTGCTAACACCTTAAAACAACAACACCCCAACCATCATTTTAAAGTGAAAGCATTTGAAGGGATTGGTAAAGGCGCTATTGCCTACGCTTAATACAAAAATAGTACGATCATAATCTATAAAATTGGGACATTTTTCACACCCTACTTTTATCGATCACCAGCCTCGCTCGCTAAATGCACATCACACTTTTGTCATATTATTGTCATGTTTGCGCAGGATAATTTGGAGTCGGCCAATATAATTTCTCACCTTAGGTAATTCACTCATGACTATTCGCATCGCTATTAATGGTTTTGGTCGCATGGGGCGCTTAGCCTTGCGAGCTGGTTGGGATTCTCCTCATTTTTCTATTGTGCATATTAATGAAATTGCTGGCGATGCGGTGGCCGCGGCACATCTTCTTGAATACGACTCGGTTCATGGTCGCTGGGATAAGAAAATTCAAGCAACAGACAATACTCTTGTGATCGACAATCACGTGGTCGGTTACTCACAAAATAACGCGATTCAGGATACCGATTGGCAAGCACTGAATATTGATATCGTTATTGAATGTACGGGGAAGCATAAATCGCAAGCATCATTAGCGCCCTACTTCGCTGCTGGCATTCAAAAAGTCGTTGTATCCGCACCCATTAAAGATGGCACGCTGAATGTGGTCATGGGTGTTAATGACAGCGCTTACGACCCTACGCAACATCACATTGTTACTGCGGCCTCTTGTACGACTAACTGTATCGCACCAGCCATTGATGTGATTCACTCAAACTTTGGCATTAAGCACGGTTCCATCACGACCATTCACGACCTTACCAACACCCAAAGTATTCTCGATGAATACCATAAAGACTTACGCCGCGCCCGCGCTTGCGGCACATCGTTAATTCCCACCACTACGGGTTCGGCTACGGCGATTACTGAAATTTTTCCCAAACTTAAAGGGCGCTTAAATGGCATAGCTATTCGTGTGCCACTGACCAATGCCTCGCTCACCGATTGTGTCTTTGAACTAGAACAAAGCGTGACAGTAGAGCAAGTCAATCTCGCACTACAAACCGCTGCCACAGGGCGCTTAAACGGTATTTTAGGCTATGAGACAAA
>AEVK01000065.1 GCA_000209515.2 gamma proteobacterium IMCC1989 | reverse complement strand
AAAAAACCACCAATCTGAGCAGCTGTTGCCTGCCCTGTCATAATGCCTCTCATCACGCCGGCCATACCTTGCTGGCTAAGTGATTCCTCGGCGACTACCGCATGTAAGGCTTGCTGAATATTCATTGTATTTCTCTTCATTTTTTCAAGTATGTTTTTGAGAGCGGCAAATCAATTATTAAAAGACAAGCTTTCTAACTTGAACGATAAGCAGTTAAAAAGTTATTGAGCAACTGATGACCATGCTCGGTCAAAATGGATTCTGGATGAAACTGAACACCTTCCACATCTAATTCACGATGTTTAATGCCCATAATCTCTTCAATAGAGCCATCATCATTCTGAGTCCATGCGGTAATTTCTAAACACGCAGGCAGGGTATCTTTATCAATCACCAAGGAATGGTAACGCGTGGCATTAAAAGGACTGGGCAGACCAGAAAAAACACCCGTATTATTGTGATACACCGGAGATACCTTACCGTGCATAACCTTAGATGCTCGTACCGTTTTACCACCAAACACTTCTCCAATACTTTGATGACCTAAACAAATACCTAGCACGGGGACTTTACCGGAAAAATAATCGACTGCCGACATCGAGATACCCGCCTTACTCGGCGTACAAGGCCCCGGGGAGATCACCACATATTCTGGATTATCCTTGGCTATCGCCTCAACAGTCACTTCATCGTTACGTACCACTTTCACATTGGCCTTTAACTCACCAAAGTATTGCACGACGTTATAAGTGAATGAATCGTAATTATCGACCATGAGTAACATACAACTACCTATCTCTAGCTATTGCTAGCTATTTCCTATCATTATTCTTTATATCAATAAGCTAATCGCTCACTGGCTAAGAGGATGTAGATTTCACAGTCCAATCCACCAACAAGCGTTCGCCCACTTTCCAAACGGCATAAAACAACACACTCACAAACGCATTCAGTAATAGCATTAACAGTTGCAGCGCTGCCCCTTCTTTTATCGCCATCACACCAAACTGGTTGATCAAATCGATATTGGCTTTAAACAATAAAAATAAATTAATTGAAAAATAACCAAACCCTAAAAAGCTGACGGTCATAATGCATAACACCGTCACTGGCGAACGCTCTAAATATCGAATGAATGACGACCACATAGGTATTTCCTTTAGATTATTTTTTTAAAGCACTTTATCAACAGCACGAAATAGTGCGCGGGCCTTATTCATGGTTTCTTTCCACTCTAAAGCAGGAATCGAGTCAGCTACAACACCCGCGCCAGCCTGCACATATACCTTACCATTTTTGATCACTGCGGTACGGATAGCTATCGCGGTATCCATATTACCGTTCCATGCAAGATATCCTACTGCACCGCCATAAATACCGCGTTTTTCGGTTTCTAGCTCATCAATGATTTCCATCGCCCTAATTTTAGGTGCGCCAGATAAAGTCCCCGCAGGTAAAGAAGCGCGCAAGACATCCATTGCTGTTAAGCCATCTTTTAGTTGGCCGGTCACATTGGATGTAATATGCATAACGTGAGAATAACGCTCTACAATCATTTTTTCAGACAAGGTAACCGTGCCGGTTTTAGCCACGCGTCCCACATCGTTTCGTCCTAAGTCAATCAGCATTAAATGCTCTGCAATTTCTTTAGGGTCGGCTAATAACTCTTGTTCTAAGGCAAGATCTTCTGCATCGCTATAACCACGACGACGTGTACCGGCTATCGGGCGCACTGTGACTTCATCATCTTCTAAACGCGCCAATATTTCTGGGCTAGAGCCAACAATCTGATGATCACCTAGATCGACAAAATAAAGATAAGGAGAAGGGTTAATACTGCGCAAAGCACGATATAGATTGATGGGTTCTGCATCAAAGTCCATTGATAAACGCTGGGACACCACTACCTGCATAGTATCGCCATCCAACACATATTCTTTGATGGTATCGACAGACTTTTCGAAAGCAGATTCGCCAGTATGTGAAGTAAATAACTGCTCTGCTCTTTCTTCCGCATGTAAATTCACTGGCGGCAGTGAAGCGATTGGCTGCTGCAGTTGCTGCCCAAATTCAGTTAAGCGCTGCTCTGCTTTCGAGAAGGCTTGATCAATTTCGGGATTTGCCATAATGACGAAATTGAGCGTGCCGGATAGGTTATCAAAAATAAGAATTTCATCTGAAACCATCAGCAAAATATCAGGATGCCCCATCACATCTTTATTCACACCGGCTTTTAATTTAGGCTCGACATAACGCACACAGTCGTAGGCAAAGTAGCCTACCAAACCACCATGA
>AEVK01000066.1 GCA_000209515.2 gamma proteobacterium IMCC1989 | reverse complement strand
ATGATGGATCGGGCAAACACCAACAATAACCTTTTGATTTAACTAAAATTAAATATTTCATGTAACCCATAAGTAACACCATCGACCGAAAAAACCTTACTTTTTGGCCTTTGTTTTACCGTCAAGGGTTACAGAGTAGCCGCTATTTGTATAGCTATGTGTTGCTGTCTCAATTACCCAACTACCATTTACCCCAGTGCGGAAACCCGATAAATATAACGGGGCTTCAGCTATCAATGACGGGTCACCGGGTAGCTGAATATTGACCGTTGACTTGCCCCGTTGAAATTCTTCAAGTTGGGCTTTTGCGGCTTCGTTAGCTTTGGCTGCGTCCTTAAAAGATTTACGAATGGTGTAGACAGGTGTGCCGCTTCCGGCGGTTATTTCTACTTCTTTTGCTTCTTTAGTATCTCTGTATTTTGCAACAACACTGGCATAGTCACCGCGTTCAATTAACGAGACATGCCAGCTTGTCACTTGTTTACGTGTTAACGATATAGCGGGAAGTTTTTTACCACTAACGGTTTTCGCTTCGCCTCGCTTAACGAACAATAAAAAACCATTAGCAGGTTTAGCAATAGCACCAGCGTTACGAGCTAACCGAGTCAAAAAGTTTAAATCTGTTTCATTGGTTTGGTTAACAACATCATAGTCTATAGCGGCAAAATCAGCCCCTAGCTTCGGGGTTAACCCATGTTCGCTAGCGATAGTGTCTAGGATATCTTTTAACGGTATTCGTTCAGGCGTTGCGCCGGGTTTTTGCCATGTACGTGTTTTAGGTTCTTTTAGCCCTTTGTTTAAATCAGCCGCTTTACCCCGAATAACAACCGTATCAGGTGGGCCTATTAAGTCCACTTCATCAACGATATAACGCCCCATAATTTGAATATTTTCTTTATGGTTAGCGTTTGCCTTGTAGCCTAGAAACACTTCTAGCTCTGCCCCGTACCGGGGTACTTCAAGATCATTATTTTTATCATCTAAACGAATTTCGAAAGTATCAGATTTAATACCCGCGTTATCTTTAATAGTGAGTTCTAATAAACGCTCAACCAATAAGGGAGTAATATTTTTTGATTCAGCAATAACTTTAAAGCTTGGCGTTAGTCCCACAACCGAACCCCCTTATTGGCCTTGGGCGGTTCATAGTCGGGCAACTCAATAATAAGACCGCTAGGTAAGATGGGGGCAAGATCAGCGAGACCGGGGTTAGCATCTAGCACCACTTCGGTAACACCTGAAGCAACGCCGTAGTGCTTCCATACAATTTCATCAAGGGTTTGACCGCTTACCGTTCGGTACTTCATACGCCACCTGTAGGATCGGCGTCTTTTTGAATTTCTATTGAAAATTCAATTTTTTTAGAGGTACCGTCTTTTTCAAAAGTATCTTCGTTTTCTGTAATTGACTTAATAGCCCAATGACCTAGAACAACACCTTTACCTGTAATCAATAAAAGTGGTTCGCCTTTATCGGCTTCTTTTCTCATTGCATCAAGTTGACCAAAGCCGCCTTTATAGTGGGGGTAAATAATACCGGGAAGCGTTATATTATCTTCATCAGGCCCCAAGAACTGTAACGCAGGGTTACCCCCTAAACGGTTTTGTTTACTCCAACGGTATGACGTAGTGCGTGATTTAGATTGATACGCGGCGGTATCAAGGCTAAAACGATAGTTACCTAAAGAAAGCATCATGGCGCGGCGTACTCTTGGTAATCGTACAAGGCGGCACGTTGCTGTGTTCTGGCTTCACGTTCACTTGCTTTTAGCTCTTCCTGAAAGATACGACGAGCAAGTTCTTCACTATTCTCACCCGGCTGCTGTACCACTGTAATTTTATTATGGTTTTGAACATTTATATTTGAGCTACTGTTTTTTGAAGGATTAATATTTTTAAAGTCTGTGTCTTTATCTAGGCTAACTGTAGGTTTGGATGCTACAGAACCGATACCGCTTTTTTTCAGCTCTTCAACAGTAGTTATTTTCTTTTCTTCGTCCCCGTCACCGAAAATACTATTCCAAAGATCACCTATCCACGAGAACTTTTCAGCGATAGTGTCTAAAGCACTATTAAACCACACAGTGACCTTATCCCAATTTTTATAGAGTAAGTAAGCACCACCTACTAATAAACCAACACCCGCTATAATTAGCCCTATGGGGTTAGCTGTCATCGCTGCATTCCATAACCACTGCGCTGCTGTAACAACCCCAATTTTTGCAGAAGAAGCCACAAAAACAGTTTTAGCCCAAGTAACCCCAGCGACTAGTTTAAAAAGATTCCCATAACCTGCGACTAATGACGTGTTCCATAACCACTGTGCGGCAGCAGATATACCTAGCCCGGTTGAGTACAAAATGAAACTTGTTGCTAAACCTCCTAAAACCCAACCAACAACAGGAGCTTTATCTACAATGGTAGAAAGCCCACTAAATAGCCAACCTATAGGTTTTAATACAAAGTTTATTGCAGGTAGTAAAGTGTTAGCTAAAGCGTGTCCTATTAATGAAAAATTTTGGACGGTCATTTTCCATTGTCCTGACGCTTTATCTTTAAATAGCTGGTACTTATCGTTTACAAGCCCTTGAGATTCATTAACTTCTTTAAGACCTGAATTAAACTTATCTAAACCATCAATTAAGGCAACCAAACCACGCTTACCTTCATCACCAAAAATATCTTGAATTACTTGGCCCTGTTCGTCAATGTCATCATAAACAGCAAGGGCTTCTTTCACATTACTTAACGTGGCTGCTAAGTCCATTTGCCCATCTTCTTGTCTTTCAATAGAAAAGCCTAAATCATCTGAAGCTTTCTTCATTTGCCGTAAAGTAGCAGAAAAAGCAGTACCGCCTTGACTCCCTTGTAAGCCTGCGGAATTTAATAGACCTATTGCTACAGAGGTTTCTTCTAGACTTATACGAGAAATGTTAGCCTGTGCAGCGGCCATTTTCATTGATTCGCCTAATTGACTAAAATCACGAATTTGATACTTTAATTGTGTTTTTGCAAGAACATCACCTATACGAGATATTTTTTCATCAACAGAGGAACCTTCGATTGCATTACCCATGTTATTAAAAGTAGTGCCTATGATTTCTGCAACCTGTTCTGAAGCCCCGTTAGTAACAGTTGCTAGCTTAGAGGCAACCTCACTACCAATACGAGAAGCGTCTTCAGATAAACCCGCTGAACTTAAAGCATACTTTATTTCTAATAGCTCTGATTGACTAGCAAGTGAGTTTTTCGCGAAGTTTAGGGTATGCTCTCTAGCACGTTCTACTGCTTTTTTAGCGTCACCATCGTTTGCGTTAATAACCGTTTCTAGTCTTATCTCTTGAGTTTCAACATCAAAAGCGTTACCTATAACCCGACTAGCCCCATAAACAAGACCAGCAGCACCGAGGGCACGGGTTTTTAATGCACCTAGCCTGTCTTTAGCTTCTTGAGCTTTGTTTAAACGACCCAGCTTATTTTCTAGAATGGAGGATTGACGAACAAGGGCTTTCTGTTCTTTAACAACAGACCCTATGGAGATACCGTAGCCTTTAGCAGCTCTTTTAGCCTTCTTATAGCGTTCTTCTACGTCCTTGATACCAGCAGCTAATTTTTTGCTACCACCACCAGCCGCCGCTTGTTTATCTTTAAGAGTTTGTAATAGTTTACGATATTTAATGACACCGTTAGCAGCATGTAGCTTTCTATCGGTGTCATTAAATGCTTTACCTAATTTAACCGCTTTTTGTTCGGCACTATCAAAGGTACTAAAGTATTTATTACCGAGAGCCGCGCCAATAACAACGCCTACTTTTAATGTACCTTCCATTATAAGAAACCTTTTAGTTACTCTTTTTTAGGGGCTTCTTCTAACCATGCAAGAAGTTCTTCCACCGTCCACGTTTTCATTTCAGATAGAGGCCACCCGGTATGTGTTGCAAGCAAAAAACAGGATTTTCTTACGTCTTTTGCGCTTAGGACAAAAAACCTTGATAAGCCTCTTGTAGCTTTCTGTAATCGGATAAGTCCAAGGCTTCAATTACTGAAGGTGATAATTCAGACAAAGTAGAAAACATAGCTATTTCTTTAATGGCTTCGTTGCCTTTGGCTCTGTCAGCAACAAGCATGTCAGATACAACAGGACGACGAATCTCAATTTCGCTGTACTTATGGCCTTCTACTTCAACGGGGTAGCTTAGCTCTATCGTCTCAGACATTATCTTTTCCTTTTTTGGCTTGTGGTTTTTCAGTGCTGATTTTTCCAGCAAGTAATAAGAACTGTGCTTCACGTTCATTCAGTGACAGCTTTGAACCCACAACGTAGGTAACATGCTTGTGAACAATCGGTTTAGCAACAAAGTATTCTTTGGTTTCTTGTTTCATAGTGTTCACCTATAAACCAATATTTTTACGAGTAATCGCTAAATAGTCGAAACCGTCTATTTTGCGTATCATGTTAGCAATGTCGATTTCGTGTAGTTCTTCGCCATCTAGCGTTAGCTTGTAGTAACGCAAGGAAACAGTAGCTTTAACCATGGCGTTTTCACCCGCCTTCCATGTTCCAAAATCCATTTCTGTAATCATACCCTGAAGGTTGATTGTTAAAGGAATTTCGGAACCGTCACCATCAGAAGACAAACCACCGCGCACGGTTAGCTGTACCCGTTTACCGTTACCTAAACCAAAACGAGTAAGCAGGCCCTTATCAAATTTCTTTAATGTAAAACTGATTTCTAAGGCTTCCATACCCATATCAAGTTTTACCGGAGTATCCATACCGCCGCCGCGAAACTCTTCAGTTTTCACGGTCAGCTTAGGTAGTACAATCTCTTCAATAACTCCGGCGTAACCTTTACCGTCAACGGATAAATTCATATTTTTTAATACGTCGAGATACATTACAAAATCTCCTCTAGGTAATCATTAACAAGGCTTGAACGGAACGTGACGTGTTCAGCCGGATAAGGTGGCGTAAAGTCAAAATCAAAAAAGACTTTGCCTTGTGAGATATTGGAAGGGGTGTTTAGTGCTGGGTCAGCCCAACAATTACCGTCGATAATGGCCCCAATCGCTTTAAGGTCACGAAGGTAATTATTCACCCCTTCGGTCACATCTTCGATATAGGTTTTAGTGATGTTTTGATCGACTGCCCATAGGTGGGCACGAAGTAAACTTTCGTTGATAATATCGGCGGTACGGCGAACGGATAAGAACGCCCACTTCGGGTCACTTGAACAAGTGCGGTTACCCCACAGTCTGTAACCTGTTTTCTGAATAACCGTAGCAACTTCGTTTTCATTCAGGTAGTTTGCACGAGCGTTGCTATCACCAAGGGTAAAATCAACCGCACGTTCAGTACCCACGATACCGTAAACTTCTTGGTTAGAAGGGCTCCACCAAAAGCCGCGTTCGTTGTCAGAACGAGCAATTAAACCCGCTACGCGTGAACTCATAGGCTGGTTAACTTCGGAGGCTGACACGGTATCGAAAACACGCGCCGCCGGGTCAACGATAAATACACGCGCTGAACCGAAGTTTTCACGATAGGCGATAGCGTCAGCATCATTAGTGCTTGGGCCATCGGCAATAATGACAGCGCGTAAACGATCAGCAATCCCCAGCATTTCAGAGACAACCGCTTGTTGGTCAGTGAAACCGGGAACAATTAAAACTTTTGGTGCAACACCTAAAACAGATTCGGCACTTAGGAAAGTGTGAACCCCTTGGTATTGACCTGTTCCAACATCAACGCCGCCGATAACATTAGCAAGTTGTTGGGCTGAATCTGCGTTTTCTTCAACACGTACAACGACAATCATTGCCCCTGCTTGGTCAAAGATACCGTCTATGGCAGGCGGTAGCGTTCCACTTAAACCTAAACCAGCGGCTTCAGTACGACTACCTGTTACGAGAACGGGCGTATTAATCGGGAATTTTTCCGCGTCTGCGGTGGGGGCTGTGCCGACAATTCCGATAACGGAACTCTTAACAGTACGGATAGGACGCGCACCACCGTTTAGTTCGACGACCTCAACCCCGTGTAGGAATTGTCCGGGCATTGTAGTGGTCAACCTTTTCTGGCCAGCC
>AEVK01000067.1 GCA_000209515.2 gamma proteobacterium IMCC1989 | reverse complement strand
TCGTTGTTCTTTCGCCATTCCCGGTATTCATCATATGTTGTCGGTTCTGTGGTGTTGTAAGCGACATTGTCGGCATTGTTGCTTTCGCTATTAGCGTCTACATCCGCTATTTTTGCAGGTTTATTACTGCATGCGCTGACAAGCAGTGCGCTCATCATCAAAATAAAAATAGTTTTCACTGTCTATATACCTATTTTAGCTATCTAAAAGGTGCTGGTTACGAAAGGGTGGGCTAATTGCATTAACTAAAGCTATTAGCTTTTTTGATCTAGTTAGTTCGAATAATGGGATTGCGACTCTTTAGCTCTAAACTTTCTATTCCTAAATAAGCGCCAAAGTATAGCATTGATATATTGTGTGGGCATCATTTCAGCCTTTAAATTACTTTGTCACATAATTGTCATAATGGCTCGTTATTATCCCTATCCATAAATTGTACAGATTTATTCAGCTCTTTATTTAAATAACATTATGTAAACTACTTTATTTCATACTTTCAATAACCACTACAACATCCTTTAGGGGGTCAATGTGAAAACATTAAAACTAGCTACAGCAATCGCTGTTTCAGCCTTAACACTATCGAGTGTAACGGTATCTGCACGCGACAATATTAGTATTGTTGGTTCATCAACGGTTTACCCATTTGCAACAGTCGTTGCAGAAAAGTTCGGTAAAACAACACAATTCAAAACGCCTACAATTGAATCTACGGGTTCAGGTGGCGGTGCTAAACTGTTCTGTTCAGGTAATGGTGTATCTCACCCTGATATCACTAATGCATCACGTCGCATGAAGTTGTCGGAACTTAAGAAATGCCAAGCGAATGGTACTGATGTTGTTGAAGTACTTATTGGTTTTGACGGTATTGTCGTTGCAAACTCAAACAAATCTAAGCAGCTAGAGCTAACGCGTAAAGATTTATTTTTAGCATTAGCGAAAGAAGTACCAAACACTGACGGTTCTGAAACATTGATTCCAAACCCTTATCAAACTTGGAAAGATGTTAACCCTACACTTCCAGCATCAAAAATCGCTGTATTTGGCCCACCACCTACATCAGGTACGCGTGACGCATTTGTTGAATTAGGAATGGAAGGCGGCTGTAAAAAAGTGAGCTGGATCAAAGACATCAGCTCAGCATCGAAGAAAGCAAAAAAAGCAGGTGATAAAGCACTTTCTAAATCATTAAAAAATAAGTACAAAGGTATTTGTCATACCATTCGTGAAGATGGCGCTTATATAGAATCAGGTGAGAATGATAACTTGATCGTACAAAAGTTAACTAAGAACCCAGATTCATTAGGCATCTTTGGCTTCAGCTTCCTTGAAGAAAACGCTTCTAAAGTACAAGGTTCATTAATTGAAGGAAATGAGCCAACGTTTGAAACAATTTCAAGCAAAAGCTACCCGATCTCTCGTCCTTTGTACTTCTACGTGAAGAAAAATCACATAGGTGTTGTTCCAGGTATCGAAGAGTACGTCACTGAATTTACTAAAGACAGCACTTGGGGACCTGAAGGTTACCTAGCTGAGCGTGGCATGATCCCACTATCGGACGAGTTACGTGCTAAGTATTCAAAAAATGCTAAAGAACTAGTAACGCTAACTGAAGCAGACTTTAACTAAGCTGCCTTAGTAACACCGCCCTTTAGATTGATATAAAGGGTAACGAAAACGGCTCAGTTATACTGAGCCGTTTTTTTGTGTCTGTAGGTTTATTTGTGGGATAAATAATTTATACTGAGATAAAACGTAACGATGGTAGTGCTTATCTTATGCTCAAACCTTTCTCGCAGGCATGTATTAATAATCGTGATTTTATTTTAGAACACCTGAGAGGGTTGTTTGAAGATGAGAGTCATAAAATAAAAGAATACAAGGTCTTAGAGATAGGAAGTGGCACTGGTCAGCACGGTGTTTATTTCTCTAGCCATTTGCCGGTTCAATGGCAGATGAGTGATTTTGAAGAAAATCATGAAGGGATTAATGCGTGGATCGAAGAAACCACAGCGGATAACTGTTTAAGACCTATTGTGCTAGATGTGAGTGATAGCGAGTGGTCGTCGCAGTGTTATAACGCTTTATTTACGGCCAATACGTTACACATCATGTCATGGAAAAATGTTATCCATTTTTTCCAAAAAGCCTGTGCAGCACTCGAACCTAATGGTTTGGTTATTGTATACGGTCCCTTCAATTATAATGGCGCTTACACCAGTGAAAGTAACGAACGTTTTGATCAATTCTTACAAGCGTCCAGTCCTGAAAAAGGCATTCGTGATATTGAAAAAGTGAATAAGCTAGCATTGGAAAATCACTTGCTGCCTGTTGCCGACTATGAAATGCCAGCGAATAATCGTTTGCTAGTATGGCGCTTTAAAAAGGCGACGTAATAGGAGCTTTTTTGAACGGCAGGAGCTGCGCGGCTTCGTCTATGTGCTGATCCACGCCTTTCTTCTCTTGCGCTAAAAATCGTGTGATAGCCTGTGAAAAATCGTCGTTCTCAATCCAGTGTGAAGAAAACGTACGGATAGGTGTAAAACCTCTTTGGATTTTATGTTCGCCTTGTGCGCCGGGATCAAAACGCGTTAACTTGTGTTTAATGGCGTATTCGATACCTTGATAATAACAAGCTTCAAAATGTAGTGCGTCATAGTCTTCACTGCACCCCCAGTAGCGTCCGTAAAGCGTGTCACTATCTCTAAAGCATAATGCTGCAGCAACAAATACTAAGCCATCATTATCAGACTGTTCTGATGTGTAGGCTTGCACCATAACAATATGTTCGGCAAGGTTGTCAGCAATAGCAGTAAAAAATTCAGCAGATAAATAGCCTTGATGACCGCTGCGTTTGTAATACGTCGACTGATAAAATGCATAAAATTGTTGCCACTCTTCGGTAGTTATTTCCGATCCTGTTTTAGTGGCTAAGGTTATATTTTGTGCATGAATTTTTGCACGTTCTTTGAGTATGTTTTTTCGTTTTCGGGAAGACATTGTCGCTAAAAAATCATCAAAACAAGTAAAGCCTTCATTAAACCAATGGTATTGGTAGCCTACTCTTGTTTGCCATTTATCGTGGGATAGCATGTGCTCTTTTTCTTGATCGAAAAATAATATATGGCAAGAAGATAGCTGTTTGGCTGTTGCTTCTTCGGTAATCGCTTGTTGAAGTATAGAAAGTATCTCTCGCTCTTCAAACCTATCATCAATTCCCCAACGTTCACCCTGTGCCGGTGTAAAAGGAATGGCATTGAGTAGTTTGGGATAATATGGGAGCCCGTGTCGTTGATATGCGTCTGCCCAAGCCCAATCAAATACATATTCACCATAGGAGTGGTGTTTAATGTAAAGTGGCATGACAGCAATAATGTGTTCGCTTGACGACTCTTTTAGTGTGAGATGGTATGGCTGCCAGCCAGTTTCTTTTGATGTGCAGCCACTACTTTCCATCGCAGAAAAAAACTCATGTCGTAAAAAAGGATAGTTTAAACCGCATAAGGTATTCCATCGATCACGGTCAATATGATTGATTGATGCGTGAAAAGAAGCAATAAACGAAGGCGGTTGATTTGTCATTAGTGAGTGTTTTTCTGTTCTCTTTTATTAGGGGATAAGTGAGTTGAGTATGTAGGGTGAATGCTTGTGTATAGTGTTGTTATCACATATGTATTTGATGGTTATCTCTCGTCCATTAAACGGCTCTCATTCATCGACAGTGACACGGCTTTTTGGAAAAATAGCACTAAAGGTACTGCCTTGATTGATGCGGCTGCTAATGTTTAATCGCGCATCGTGTCTAGCCAAAATATGCTTAACAATCGCAAGCCCTAGCCCTGTACCACCGGTTTCAATAGAACGACTAGCGTCTACACGATAAAAACGCTCTGTGAGTCGATGGATGTGTTGTTGCTCGATACCATAGCCCTTATCAATAACTTTTACGTCGATGCCACCAACAAAGTTCTTACTCACTTTGACATTAACCGGTCTGTCAGGGGGTGAATATTTGACGGCATTCATGATTAAGTTAGAAAACGCACTATGTAGTTCTTTTTCGCTACCATTGATCATCCAGTTTTCCGGGCATTCAACTGTGATATCTATCTTGCGTTGGTGATGCACAGTGTTGACTTCGTCAACGATCATTCGCAGCAAAGGTAAAATATTGACATCAATAGGCTGTTTATTAATTTCTTCGGTTTCTAATTTAGACAACATCGTTAAGTCGTTAATTAATGTTGTCATTCGTGTTGCTTGTTGCTGCATTTGTTGAACGGGCTTTTTCCAAGGGTCGTTCTCTTCTTGGGTATCGCTTAATGTTTCGAGATACCCGAGAATAACGGTTAGCGGAGTGCGTAATTCATGGGATACATTGGCGACGAAATCTTTTCGCATTTGTTCGAGTCGGTACAGGCGAGAAGCATCTCGTACAATTAATAAACCTTCACCATCGCCAAAATGGTTTAAACGGAACTCAAAGCGTTTTTCTTCGTTATTGATGGCAGGTAACACGAGAGGAATGTCGTGATCGCCTTTATATAAGTAATTGACAAAGGAGGGGTGGCGAATAAAGTTGGTGATAGGGCTACCAACATCCGACCTTTTTAAATTTAACAAGCTACGAGAAGGCTTGTTAAGCCAGCCAATAGTGTAATCTTTATCCAGTAGTATAACGGCGTCGTTTAACGCGCTGGTCATTGTTTCTACACGGTTAATAACCGTTTTTAGCCGTTTCTTTTCTTTCAGTTGGCGTTTTTTATCGCGGCTTAAATAATCAAAAATGTGGCCCCATATACCACCGGCATCAGGTAATAATGCTAGCTTACTATTACGCAGCCATTTCTCTAGTTTCTTAATCTGGTGTAAGTGCCAGCATAAGTAAACCAAACAAAAAAACAGGAAAATGAATAGTAATTCGCCAACAATAAGCCCAATAAAACAGCTTATTGCACCTAAAAAAAGAAATCGTTGAATTTCAGCGGTAAAGTTATTTTGCACAGCGCGTGTTCTCTATAAATATGCAATATTATTGTTATGGTTTGGTCGCGAACAGTTTAGCGGCCAAAGGTAATAATGTAGATTTATCGCTAGGTTCAGGGTGAACACAATGAATCTGCCCAGCACTGTGCCTTATTGTATAGCAATAGTCTAGAGTAGTTCCCTAGAGGGATAGCCTAGAGGGGTAGCCTAGGCAACTGTTCAAACGAGTGCCTTGGTAGCTGTTGAAACACACGCTTTACATTCTCCTAGCCGTTAGCTGCCAGTTTAGCCGAGAAGCGGTAGCCGGCGCCCCTCACTGTTTGTATGAATCGATCGTGGCTAGTGAGCGCTTTCCGTAGACGTCTAATATGCACGTCTACTGTGCGTTCTTCTACATATACATTGCCGCCCCATACGTGATCCAGTAATTGGCCGCGAGTATAGACACGATCTTGGTGCGTCAGAAAAAATGCTAATAATCGGTATTCGGTCGGCCCCATTTGCAAAGGTTCGTTATTAATCGTGACCACATGACCTACAGGATCCATGCGTAAGCCTTCGACCTCAATCAGTTCAGCAGCCGAAATCCCTTCCGTTCTGCGAAGTACAGCCTTTAGTCGCGCCACTAACTCCCGCGGCGAAAAAGGCTTGGTAATATAGTCATCAGCACCTACTTCCAATCCTTGTATTTTATTATCTTCCTCTCCCTTAGCCGTCAACATGATAATAGGAATGTCAGCCGTGAACTCGTCTTTTTTTAGGCGGCGGGCGAGATCGATACCGCTAGTTCCGGGTAGCATCCAGTCAAGTAATATAAGGCTAGGTTTTTGATCGATAATGAGTGCGTGAGCGCTTTGAGTGTCAGCGGCTTCTAGGCAGTGATAATCAGCCATTTCTAGTGCAACTCTCAACATGTCGCGAATGGCGGATTCGTCGTCGACGATAAGAATGGTTTTATTTGTGTTCATGTGGCGGCTTCATTGTGTAGCGATAGTAGCTTACCTATTAAATATAGACTGTGTTACATTTTTATGACAGCGCGAACTTACTCGAATAAAAGGGCTAATTTGTCACGAAATGTAGCAAAATGCCGAAAAATACCGCCATCCCAACCCAATGGTTATTGATAAAAGCGCTTAAACAAGCATTGGCTTGTCTGTGCCGAATGAGCCACTGCTGATATGCCATTAAGCTTGCAGCGACCGCAATACTTAGAAAATACATTGCGCCTAGTTCAAAACGTTGCCCAACCATCAGCCAGCCTATTATGGCTAGTACTTGGATGCTGCCAATAATCAACCGATCATTTTCCTCAAACAAGATCGCCGTAGATTTTACCCCAATACGTTTATCATACTCCCTGTCGGCCATGCCATAAAAAGTATCATACGCCACTGTCCATAATACGTTGGTGGTATATAGCAGCCATAATGCGGGATCAAGTTTGCCCGTTTGTGCCGCAAATGCCATAGGGATACTCATAGAAAAAGCCATCCCTAACACCACCTGAGGAAGATGGGTATAGCGTTTCATAAAAGGGTAACAAAAAGCCAGTGCGGCAGCGGCGAGAGAGAGATAAATGGTTAATGTATTGGTAAATAATACTGCAACAAACGCCACGCTTACCATCGCTATAAGCAGGTAATACGCATTTTTGACACTGACTTGTCCGCTAACAATGGGGCGGCCTTCGGTTCTTTTTACATGCCCGTCGACATGTCTATCCGCAATATCGTTAATGATACAGCCCGCTGCGCGCATGATAATAACGCCCAAGGTAAAAATAAAAAGTGTTTGAGGGTTTGGGAAGCCTCCAGCAGCTAACCAAAGTGCCCAATAGGTTGGCCATAGTAAAAGTAAGATACCAATGGGTTTGTGAAAACGCATGAGTTCCCAGTAAGGTTTAATAGAGGAAATGGTTACATGGGGCATATGGTTGAATCGCTATATAAAAAATAACTATTGAGCATAAATATAAGCAGAGAATAGCTAAATAAGAGTGAGTGTTTGTGGATATCTAATTGCGATATTTTGGTATATTATCCATCTTTAATCAATTTACACGGCTATTAGAGCATAGATAGGGCATTGTTTTATGGTGTTTATGCCCTCACATAGCCTGTGAGCAAAATAAAACCCAACTTAATAAATAACCTAATAAAAAAGGAACAATCATGAAATTATATCAATTCGCTGCCGTGACTGCTGCGACACTTGTGTTAACTGCTTGTGGTGGCGATAAAGCGCCGGAAAAATAAGCGACAGAAGCCGCTGCTCCGGCTGTAGAAGAGGCGTCTCCATTAGGGACTTTGGATCAGCGTTTAAGTTATATCGTCGGTGAAAACATGGCAGCACAGTTCACCCGTGATGGCATTACGTTAGATACAGATAGCTTAGCGCTAGCGGTAGCCGACGTAGTCGCAGGCAATGAGCCTCGCTTATCAGAAGAAGATAAGCGTAATACCATTAGCGAAATACAAGCTCGAAGCCAAGCCAAGCAAAAAGCAGAAAGCGATGCACAGGCAGCTAAAAATATTGAAGAAGGCGCTGCTTATTTGGCCGAAAATGGTCAAAAAGAAGGTGTAATTACAACAGAAAGCGGTCTTCAGTATAAAGAAGTTACTGCCGGAGAAGGCGCAACACCGTCAGACACCGACACAGTAACCGTACATTACAAGGGCACCCTAGTTGACGGAACGGTATTTGATAGCTCTTACGAACGTGGCCAGCCTGCTACATTTCCAGTAAGCGGTGTTATCCCTGGTTGGATCGAAGCGCTTCAGTTAATGAATATTGGTGATAAGTTCGAGCTCGCCATACCTTCAGATTTGGCTTATGGCCCAGGTGGTACAGGCCCAGTGATTGGTCCAAATGCGACACTGATTTTCGAAGTAGAATTATTGGAAATTGCTAAAGTAGAAGAAGCGCCTGCTGCACAGTAATTGGCAGTTAGCTGATTGGATCTAAAAGCCCTCTTCGGAGGGCTTTTTTATGGATGCTAGATTTATTGTGACGCTACATTTATTTGACGTTACTATTGTGATGTTACCGATAGCTCTAATCGATGAAGAAAGCCGTCTGACGAAATGGCATGAAACACGCCGTATTGTTTATCAAACGCAAGGTCTAACACGACAGCGGAAGTAGGTTGCCATTGGTTTCTTTTAGGTAGTGTCCATTGATCAATAATCGCTAGAGTCTTGACCTCACGTAATTCAATAATGCGATTGGGGTAAGCGATTAATATAAAGGCACTATCATCACTAAACACTGCGGCTGTGACTCTTAAGCCACGGCTAATTTGTTGCTTTTTCATCGGAATAGTGCCAACACTCTGCTGTGTGCTCACATCCCATATTTCTGCTTTATCATATTGTGACGAAGTTAATGCATAGTTGCCATCCTGACTAAGGGTCACAAAATCAATTGCTTCTTCATGCTTAATCGTGAATAAACGCTCCCCGCTATTCAATTGCCAAATACTGGCGGTACGGTCTTCTGAGCCAGTAATGAGTAATGATTGTTCACCACTGACTGCTACGCTATTCACTTGACCGGTGTGTCGAAAAGTACGGGTGATTCCGCCACGAACCGCATCAAAAATCACCGCAGACTGATCTGCAAGACCAAGTGCGGCATACTGCCCATTTCCAAGTAAGGCAATATCAAGAATTTTTGCTGGAGAAGTCCAAAAGCGAGAGGCTTCGCCGGTATTAATATCCCATAACACCAGAGTAGACTCGTCTGCTGTCATCGATTTAGTATTGCTTGATGCGATATCGGCAAACAAAATAATGCTTTTTTCTTCGTCAGTCGTATGGTTCCAGTTATATAGTCGCTCCCCATCTTTTATTCGCCATAGGCTACCGCCTTGGAAAATAGAACCTGCGAAAGCCCATTCGCCATCACTAGACAGTGAGCCACTATAGAGCCCCTTGCTGGCGACTTCGGTAGAGGATGCAGGTAAATGTTCATCACCGCATGCACTTAGTAATATCAACGATAAAGCAAGTAAGCAGTGACGATAAATGTTAGGTCGTGCGTGTGAAACGGAGAGAAAGATAGGTAGACCCTCACAGCTATTTTGTAGAGATGTTTTAACTATAAGCGTAGTTGATATTTATGAGAGGTCGAGCTGCGCTAACGTTATTTAATAATGGTTAGCGCACTCTTTGAAAGGTATATTAAGCGACGAGGTCTTTGTGAGACGTATGGAGGACTTCTATCATCTGATCTTCAGCAGTAAAGCGAGGCTCTAGGTTCTGACCTATATGTGATAAATCCTTAACTAACTCACTTAGATCATCAGTTTCTTGGTATTTATCATTAAAGTCGATCAATGACTCTGTGGTATTGTCGATGACGGTATATAACTCCGCAGCCGCTTTTAAAGCTTCTTTGTCGTCGAAATCTTGCCCTTCTTTGATCAGCTGTTCATACACTTCAAAGTGCCCCGCTGAAACATAATCCACTAGTATTTGGCAAAAGCGTTTGACTTGTTCTTGATGTGCCACATTATTTTCGTCAAATACCTGCGTGCCCGATAGGTCGCAATAGCATACTAATAGCTGCTGCCTTTCGTGCAGCCATCGGTCAATAATGTCGTTCACTCCGCCCCAGCGTTCTTTGGCAGATCGGCAATTTTCTAACATGGTCAAGCTCCTAAACTACTTATTATGAGAAGTTATCGTTATGTGGGTTTATTAGTAATGAATATTCAGCACATTATTTCTAACACTAGTTTAAAAGTAGAAGAGCTTAGCGAATATTGCAAGTTTATTGCTGCTTACGAATAATAGATAAAAACAGTATGAAGCCATTTAGCACCAGTAGGCCAATAAAGGCAAGCAGTGTCCAACTAGGAATAGTGAGACCTAAAAATGACCAAACTGATTCGGCACAATTGCCATCGCCTTGTAATAATACGGCCAACGCTTCTACAAAGGGCACATTTTCTAACAGATATCCTAGCGTCGGGCCGCAAGCAGGTGCCAAGTCTTCAGGTAAATTCTGTAGCCAAATATGACGTATTGAAAAGCCACCGCCAATAATCGCTAATACCATACCCACGATAGGGTAAGTTTTGCTCGACGATGCCTTACTAATCCAAGCGGCAAGTGCTACAACGCCGACAGCAATAATAAATACTCGCTGGGTCATACAAAGCGCACAAGGTACCAAGTCCATCATATATTGCATATACAATGCGATGGCAATTAACAGGCAGCATCCCGTCCATAGAAGAAGATAATAATGACGTTGCATAGCAGGACTGCATAAAAAGTGAGACACGATATAAACCTATATAAGAAAAAAGACTAAAACGAGAGATTACGCGCTTAATTGAATAGTGGCAAATCTTTCAAGCCATCTATACTGAATATAATAGTGCGTTGAAAATGAATAATAACTTAATGTTTGCTCGGGTAGCCAATGAAAAAATTGATTAAAATGGTAGCGTTAATACGCAAGACTCAGATGTTGTTACTAATATGGCCAATATTAATGACAAGCCTCATTTCTGCACCCGTATGGTCGGATGAAGAACCGGCTGAAGAGGCGGTAGAATCCACCGAAGGGGAAGCGCCGGGTGTGTTTACACGACCCATTTATGTCCCTATTAAACCCGCATTTGTGGTTAACTATGGGGGTGAAGGTAAATTACAGTACATGAAGATAGAAATCTCTATTCGAGTGGAGGATGTGAGTTCGGCCAATGCCGCTCGACATCATATGCCGTTACTTCGGGATGGCTTAGTGAAATTGTTTAGTCGGCAGACCGATGCGGATATTGATACCCCTGACGGTAAAGAAAGACTGAGGTTAACAGCACTAAAGGTCATACAAGATATCATTGAAGAAGAGGATGGCGAGCAAGGAGTGATTAATCTCTTCTTCAGCCATTTCGTAGTACAAAAGTAGTGCAAAAGTAGTGCAAAAGTAGGCCGCCAGTTAATACTTACGCTATTAAAATCGGACATTTCTATTTGCAAGATAAAACGTAAAGGCGCATAAGTTGAATCAACTACATACCACCTTATTAAATTCCACAGATGAGAACAATAAGATCTCAGAAAAAGGTGGGCTACATTGGTTCCATTGGCTCATTATTTCTAGTTCCTTGGTGCTCACATTTTTTGCATGGTACTTTTCTAGTGAGCAAGTGGAAGAAAAAATAGAGCAGCAGTTTTTACGTCAAGCCAATCAAACTGTCGAGCTTATCTCCGAGCGCATGCGTAAGTACGAGGATGCATTGTGGAGTGGCGTTGCGACTATTCATTCTCAATCTTACGGGATTGACTATGATGAGTGGTTTCGTTTTTCATCAACATTACGGCTCGAAAAACGTTATCCAGGCATTAATGGTATAGGTGTCATTTATAGTGTGGAGCCTAATGATCTTGAAGCCTTTCTTGTAAGTGAGCGTAAGGTTAGGCCTGATTTTGGTATATTTCCTCAGCACGATAATGGGATCTACTTGCCCATCACTTATATAGAACCCGTGGATGCAAACCGTAAAGCGGTAGGTTTGGATGTGGCTCATGAGCGTAATCGTTTACAAGCCGCATTAGCTGCACGTGACAGCGGAGAAGCAAAAATTACAGGCCCTATCGTGTTGGTGCAGGATAGTGAAAAAACGCCCGGCTTTTTGTTTTATACCCCTTTTTATAAAGAAGCTGATTCAGGTTTGGCGACTGTTGTAGAGCGACGGGAAAATTTTGTTGGGTTGGTTTATGCCCCTTTTATTTTTAATAAGTTATTAGAAGGTACTTTAGATCAGTCAAAGCGTGCAATTGATTTACGTATAGAAGATAACGGCTTTATTCTCTACGACGAACATAAAGAAGGTCAGGCTGATTCTTCCTATAAAAAAGAAATTCACGTGAATATGTATGGCCGTGAATGGATTTTTTCTATCTGGAGTACAGGAAGTTTTCTAGAGCAAAATCATAGTAATCAGCCGCTTATTATTTTGTTCGGTGGTATTTTTATTGATTCATTGTTGTTCGCACTTTTTTTTATGATTTCCAAAAGAAATCAGCAAGCATTAGCATTAGCGAGTTACTTAACTAAACAACACAGAGAAAAAACGGCGGAGCTAGAGGTTGCTAATGCAGAACTAAAAGAATTTTCCTACCGCACTTCTCATGATTTACGCTCGCCACTTGTGTCGTCTATAGGATTGCTAGGGTTTGCTATTAAATCGATAGAAAACGACAAAAAAGCTAAGGCGTTAGCGGGTCTTAGCCATGCAAACAACTCGCTGCAACAGTTACAGATTTTGGTAGAAGGTATTTTAGATTTGGCTAAAGCCTCTCATCTTGATGAGCCAGATGAGCCTGTAGATCTTTCTCTAATGTTAGATGATGTGCTGATGAAAATGCAGTGTATGGAAAATGCTGATCGAATCGTTGTGCATAAAAATATAACGGAAGGCACAGTGTTAACCACTAAGAAGTTCCGTTTTCAATTGGTATTAGAAAACCTCGTCTCCAATGCGATTAAATATCAAGACGTCAAAAAAGAGGTGTCATGGGTTAATATATCCACCGAAGAAAAAGACGGGTGTTTTATATTAAGTGTTGAAGATAATGGCTTAGGTATCCCTGAAGATTTACAACCGCAAATGTTTTCTATGTTTAAACGGTTTCATTCCAATGTTGCTCAAGGAAGTGGTTTGGGCTTGTATATGATGAAAAAGAGTGCGTCTATATTACGAGGTGATATGGTTTTCTCTAACGGAAAAGAAGGGATTGGTTCAAAATTTAGTCTGATCATTAAATTATAGTTTTTGTATTAAAGGTTTGTGTGCAATGAATAAATCAATTGAAGTGTTGTTGGTTGAAGATAGCGAGGCTGATCGTTTTTTATTTGAAGCGATGTTAGAGGATCTTAGCGACAGTATTCTTGTTTCCCAAGCGTGTGACGGTGAGCAAGCAAGAAATATGCTGCTTGAAGAGAAAGTGTCGCCTAATGTTATTTTTTTAGATATTAATATGCCAAGAATGAATGGCTACGAATTTTTAGAGAGTAGTAGTTCATTGCTAAGTAAAAAAAATATCCAAGTTTACATGTTAACGTCTTCTAATAGAGAGCAAGATAAAGAGCAGGCGGCATCCTATAGTTGTGTAAAGGGCTATTTAGAAAAGCCCTGTACGGTAGAAGTGTTGGCATCTAGTTTGTTTCACTCTTAGTTGGTGATACTTGCATTGGCGCTATTTACATGGGCGATGCTTACATTGACACTGCTTACATTGGTGCTACTTAATTGGTATTAATTAGTCGGAGCGGCTTATCTAAACTGCTTGTCGAAACCGTTTAGTCAGGCTAAGGGCTATCTTCTTCAGCGGTTGCGGCACATTGATACTGGGCATAATAATCAGCGAGATAATGATCAAAGCTGATGGAGTCACCCGACTCAATCAAGGTTTGTTTCTCAATGGATTGCCTAGCTAATTTTGCATAATATTGATCCTGTTTTTCATCAAGAGCATAGTCTGTAAAATATTGTTGATGCTCAGTAGCAAGATCAGCTGCAAAGCGATAAAAGGTTTTGTTCTGCTCTTTCATGTCCGCTAACACTTTTGCAGAGGGTGTTAGACTCGCATCGTATAATTTTTTCTTTTCTTGTTCGACGCTATATTGGTAGTTATGGTGATAGCTACTTTCATTACTGTTTTCCGATGTGCTTTCCGGTGTGTTATTCGAGGAGGCGCTATCTAATAAGACCGCAATTTGTTCGATCTCAGAAAGTAATGTTTCTCCCCATTCTTGCATCGAGCGTTCTTTGCCTTGATCCAGCAATGTGAGTTCTGGATTGCGGCCTTGATACACCATTCGTTTCTGGTTGTTTTGTATTTCTCTATGTTCTTCGTCGCTAGACCTAGGGCTGTCGGACAGTAAGCAGTGGAGCAAAAAAGCATCTAAAAACTGCATTTGCTGGTGGTTAATGCCTAATGGTTCGTAAGGGTTAAGATCTAAGCAGCGGACTTCAATATATTCAACGCCACCATTCGCTAATGCCGATAGTGCTGTTTCTCCGCGCTGAGCGGTGCGTTTGGGGCGAATCACACTATAGAACTCGTTCTCTATTTGTAACAAGCTATCGTTTAGCTGTTTGTGTTCACCGTCTTTATCTTTAATACCTATCGCCGCATAATCTGGATGTGTATGAGTAATCGCACTACACAAGGTTTGAGTGTAGCTTTCAAGGCAGTTATAAGTAATCACTAGCGATTCTTGGGCATTACTTTGATAACCCAAGTCGCCCATGCGCAAAGAAGTGGCGTAGGGTGTATGTAGACTATGGATATCTTCACCAAAAGGTACGAGTTGATGTGGTCTATTGCCAACAAAGCTCTTACACACGCCGGGTGATGCACCGAAAAGATAGAGTAATAGCCAAAAGTAACGACGAAAATTACGAATTAAGCGGAAATAACCCTGAGTTTTAAATTCACTCATGGGCAAGCTGGAGTCTTCTCGCGATCTAAGAAATTCCCATAGCTCTTCTGAAACAGAAAAATTGTAATGCAGTCCCGCAATAGTTTGCATGGAGCGTCCGTACCGATGCCCTAAACCCATACGATAAGCAGATTTCATTTTCCCGCTATTGGATGTGCCGTATCGCGCAATAGGGATGTCGCTATCTCTGCCTAGCATACAAGGCATGCTGGTTGGCCATAGGCGCTCTTCGCCTAGGTGCCGATAGGTGTAAGCATGGAGTTCGCTGAGTTGTCGTAGAGTATCAGTGCTATTTGTGCAGGGTTCGGTAATAAACTCCACTAATGCTTCACTGTAATCTGTTGTAATGTGGGGGTGTGTCAGAGTTGACCCAAGCGCTTTCGGATGATCGCTAGAGGCCAAAGTCCCGTTAGGTTTGATACGTAAGCTTTCTTTTTCAAGTCCGCGGGTTAGATGCGAAATGCCTGCGTGATTGGGTGCGCTAGCTAGTGCGCTTAAAATGTTGCTTAGGGTTGTCAAGTGCTGCTCCTAGCCGCCCGCTGCTGCGAGAGAGTATAGAAAAGGGAGTGGTCTGGCATCGCTGGTTCAGTCTGAGTTAGCGATTCCTTAAATGTGTTCTTCTGTACTAATTTTCTCTGAATCGCTTTCTTGCAAGGCGCTTTCGGTGCTGTTTTCTACGGGTGTAGTTTCTATTGCCGTTTCTACGTCAGTTTCCGTGCCTGTTTCTACGCTTTCGTCCACATTGTCATCAATCGCTGCTGTCATTTCAGGTTTGGCTAAGGGTACAGGTAAATCGTCAGAGGGGATGGTGGGTAAGCTTTTGTTGTTAGCCGGGTATTCTTTGATCGCAATGCGCAGGGCAACATCTTGTGAGCCTGCTTCAAACATCATGTTAATCGCTTCATCTTTGTGCGTAGTGCGAAATACCTTATTCAATTCTTGGCCGTCGCCCCACATATAAGAGGCCTTGCTGGCTTTATCAGTAGCACCTTTGCCTATGGTTTTATCAGCACTTTTTTTCTGTAAAAAATAGCCGTGTTGGTTTTGCAAAGTGTAAAGCGTTGTCATGTTTTCTCTTGCCAGTCTCTGGGTCTAGTTTAAGGGTATTGTTTTAAGGTGTCGTTCCAAGGTTTAGTTCCAAGGATATTGAGTCAACTAAACGTTGATTACTTGATCAATCTTGCTGACGCATTCTACCGTAATTAGTGTAAACATTAAGCGCTTTCTCTTCAATCTGATGTATTTGGAGCGTGTGCTTAACATCTAGTATAAAGACTTTGCGGCAGTAGTAGATACCTAGTGCTCAATAATGGAATTATTCCATATTTTATCGCTTGATAAATGATAAGCTTACGTGTCGTGATATTATTCTAGAGTCGTATGTTGTTGTGCCGTGTGCGACTTAAGCAAGTATAAGGCTATGTGATAAATAACGCATAACGTATTAAAACATTGACGAGAACAATTAAAATAAAATGGATTGTCAGTTTAAACAAATCACAAAATGTACCGGTGAAGTGTCGCTGATCTTATTGCTGCACTTGGGTATCGGCATACTGTTGTTAGCGTGGAGTGCCCATTCCGTCTGGCAGTTAACGGATATGTTACAAACGTCGCCTGTAGACAGTACGAATGTTGTGAGTCGTACCGATATTCCGTCGAATACCAATGAAAGCCGTGAGTTGGTTGATATTGCAGCTTTAAAAGCGATTCCTTTGTTTGGCGAAGAGGAGGTCGCTGCTATTGTTGTCGCTCCCGTAGAAGAAAAAGAAGAAGAGCTGGAAGAGACTAAGTTAAATCTCGTGTTGAAAGGCCTGTTTACTTCAAACAATAAAGAAAACGGACAAGCAATTATTGCTAATGGTCGTGATGACAATCTCTATCAGGTGGGCGACGAAATTGAGGGCCTATCGAAAGTCAGTTTGTTAGAGGTATTTGACGATAGAGTAAAGTTGAGTAATAGAGGCAAGGCTGAAGTGCTATACCTCTATCCAGAAAGTGAACGTATAGAAGGCGAGCGTATAACGACTTCTCAGGGTGCTGATAGCGGCCAGCCTTCTCCCTTTGTCGAGCCAGCAGGTCAAGAGCAATACTCAGATGTTAGCGACCTAGATGGCAACGCCCCAGCGGTCAAAAAATTTAGTCAAATTATCCGCGTCGTGCGTGAGCGCGACAAATCGACTGGCGATATGTTGGGTTTTAGGGTGCTGCCGGGTCGTGATAGAGCAGGATTTGATAAATCTGGATTACAAACCAATGATATTATTACGGCTATTGACGGTGATAAATTAACCGATCTTCGATCTGCTATGACCATTTATCGCAACAAGCGAGATGCCTCGCAAGTATCTCTGATGATCAGCCGAGAAGGAAGTGAAGTCAGCATCGATATTGATTTAACTACTTTACAATAATATAAATAAACTCCCATAATTTTTACATAACGGAATAATCAGTGAATAACATCTTATCTTTCTTTGATCGCTTTATTGCCACTTATGCAGGCATTTGTGCTGCGCTAGCGTTGTTACTCGTTATTTTGTTGGGTGCTAGTTTCTCAACCATGAGTTACGCACAAGCAGAAGAAGAGAAAAAGTGGCAAATTAACTTTAAAGATTCTGATATTCAAGAAGTGATTAAGTTTGTGGCAGATATCACCGGCAAAACCGTCATCATAGACCCTCGTGTGAAAGGTAAAGTAAAGGTCATTTCTGCCAATGCGCTATCAGAAAAAGAGATTTATGATCTGTTTTTATCGGTCTTGGAAACACAGGGGTTTACGGCGATTGAAGTGGGTAATATTGTTCGCGTGATACCACGTAAAGACGCCCGTACATCTGCGGTTCCTGTGGTTAACCAACCCAATTTTGGCACGGATGCTTATATCACGCAGGTCATTCAGCTTTATAATGTATCGGCATCCAAAGTGTTGCCGGTGTTACGTCCATTAGCGCCGCAGCATGCCCATCTTGCTGCTTATGAGCCGAGTAACGCGATTATCGTGTCCGATACGGTCGCCAATATTGCTCGGCTTACCGATATTATTGAGCGTATAGATCGTGCCGGTGTCGCCGAAACAGATGTGATGCCATTGGAGTACGCGCAGGCCGCCGAATTAGCGACTATTCTGCAGCAGTTAAGTAAAAATGACCAAGATTCCCCAAAGAATACACAAGCAGTGATAGTGGCAGACCAGCGTAGTAATAGTATTTTGGTGACGGGTGATCAGGTGCGGCGCAATAAGGTACGCGAGTTAGTTGCACGTTTAGATGTGTCACAGCCTCAGTCGGGCAATGTGCGGGTGATTTATTTGGAGTATGCAGATGCGGAAGAAGTCGCCACGGTGTTAGCGAAAGTTGTCTCAAGTATATCCAAGCTGGAACCAGACTCTGCTAAGGGTGCAAAACCATCAGCCGAAAATGCGTCTGTAGAAGCAGACCCTGCAACTAACTCTCTGTTAATTACGGCAGATGCGGATACCATGGAATCGTTGTTGTCAGTGATTAAACGTCTAGATATTCGCCGCGCACAAGTGCTAGTAGAAGCGATTATCGTAGAAATTACGAACGACCTCAGCCGAGAGCTAGGCGTCGAGTGGGCTGCATATAAGCAAAACAACGGTTTTATCGGTTCACGAAATTCGGCTACGTTAGGTACGCTGGCCACGGCTATTGAGAGTGGTGATGGAATAGCGGGCGCGCCTAACTTCACGGGGCAAGGGTTAGGCTTTTTTGGAAATAGTAATGGCGTTGATTTTGCCGGTTTGATCAACTTTTTTCAGGGGAGTGCCGAAGCCAATGTCTTATCCACGCCCAGCTTGTTAACAACAGATAACAACGAGGCGGAGATATCTATTGGTCAAAATGTTCCTTTTGTGACTGGTTCATTCACGACTTCGTCGGGCGATTCGACAGATCCGTTTCAAACAATCGAGCGTGAGGACGTAGGTATCTCCTTGAAAGTAACCCCTCAAATTAACGAAGGTGACACCGTTAATTTAGAAATTCAGCAAGAAGTATCTAGTATTTCTAACTCCTCTCAGGCATCGGATGTGATTACTAACGAACGTAAAATTTCGACTAAAGTTATTGCTCAAGACGGAGAGACGATTATTTTAGGTGGATTGATTAGTAATGAAGTCAGGCAGGATGAACAAAAAGTGCCTTTCTTGGGTGATATTCCTTTATTGGGCGGCTTGTTTAGAAACGACAGCACGACTTCATCAAAGCAGAACTTAATGGTTTTCCTACGTGCAACGATATTGCGTAGCAATAAAGCCATGGCTGGGGCAACCGGTGAAAAATATCGTTATATCCGTGATCAACAAATTCGGGCTAAAACGGATGCTAGCTATTTATTAGACGACAATATTTTGCCATTGTTACCGGTATGGGATGAAGTTAAGCCTGATGCAGCCCCTTCTGCTAGTCAATAAATCAGGGGTCTATTAATCATGTCGAGCGCTAATACGTCCGTTACCATCCCTTATAGTTTTGCTGAGCTTCATGGCGTCATGCTAGAAGGGGATACCGTTTACTGCTATCAAGATTTAGGTATTCCTGTTCTGTTAGAGTTACAACGCGCTCTGGGTATCGCATTTCAGCTTGAAAAAATTGATCAAACAGTATTTAAAAAACGTCTCACTAAACATTACCAAACCACCGATGGCGCAGCCCAAAGAGCCGCCGATGACCTAGATGCAGAAATGGATCTGAGTCAGCTTGCGAACGACCTACAGGAGCAAACAGACCTACTTGCAGGTAACGACGACGCCCCCGTTATTCGTCTTATTAACGCCATTCTTTCTGAAGCGGTTAAAGAAAAAGTCTCCGATATTCATATTGAGCCCTACGAAGATCGTGTAGCGATCCGTTTCCGTGTCGATGGCGTGTTGAACGAAATGCTATCCCCCAAGCCCGAATTGGCATCGGTGCTAGTATCGCGCTTAAAAGTGATGGCCAAACTGGATATTGCTGAAAAGCGCTTACCCCAAGATGGCCGTATTTCGGTGCGCTTGGCGGGGCATGTGATTGATATTCGTATGTCGACCATTCCCTCGGCGTATGGCGAACGCGTGGTGTTACGTTTACTTGACCAAGCATCGGGACAGCTAGAGCTTAAGCAGTTAGCAATGCCTACTAGCGTGCATAATACGTTTGATGAAAGCTTGAATAGACCGCACGGAATTATCCTTGTGACGGGGCCTACAGGATCAGGTAAAACAACCACTCTTTATGCGGGTCTTACGCATATTAATGATCGCAGTCGTAATATCTTAACCATTGAAGATCCGGTGGAATATCTGTTGCCCGGCATTGGCCAAACTCAAGTAAACACCAAAGTCGACATGACCTTTGCCCGTGGCTTACGTGCCATCTTGCGTCAAGATCCCGATGTCGTGATGATTGGTGAGATTCGTGACCAAGAAACCGCTTCTATTGCGGTGCAAGCCAGTTTAACCGGCCATTTAGTGTTGTCTACTTTACATACCAATACTGCCATTGGTGCGATTACCCGTTTAAAAGATATGGGTGTTGAGCCTTTTTTGTTAGCTTCTAGTTTAGAAATGGTCATGGCACAGCGTTTAGTAAGGGTTCTGTGCAAAAAATGCCGTGTTGAGCATACGCCTACCCAAGGTGAATGCGAGCGTTTGTCTATCAGCGAGAGTGACACCATTTATCAAGCCAAAGGTTGCGGTGAATGTAAACATACCGGTTACCGCGGTCGTACTGCCATCTATGAATTGATTCCTATTGATAGCCAATTACGCCAGCTCATTCATGAGGGCGCGGGCGAACAAGCCATGCTGCAGCACGCACGCCAAACAGCGCCATCATTGATCGATGATGGCCGACGTCGCGTACTTGCGGGTGAAACCAGTTTAGAAGAAGTGTTGAGGGTCACCGCGGTTAGTTAAGGCTAGCGGGCTAATATTATGGGCGCATTTCGTTATCAAGCACTAAACACCGAAGGCAAGTTAATCAAAGGCACGCTAGAGGGCGATACCGAGCGACAGGTGCGTACACAGCTGCGCCAGCAACAACTTAAGCCGGTAAGTGTTGAAAAAGTATCAGCAGGAAAGCTGTCACAACGAAAAGAACAGGCGGGCAGTGCAGGTAGTGCTAGCAGTAATCGGCGCACCTCAACCGGAAAAACATTTACCACGCGTTTAGGTGTTAAAGATTTATCCTTGTTTACACGCCAATTAGCCTCATTGGTACAGTCAGGAATGCCATTGTCAGAATCTTTACAAGCCGTAGCTAAGCAAAGTCGTAAAGATGCAATTAAAAATGTGGTGTTACAAGTGCGTTCCCGCGTGCTTGAAGGCCTAAGTTTGGCGCAAGCATTGAGTGATTACCCGCGTATTTTTGATAGCATGTATCGAGCGATGGTGAATGCGGGTGAGCAATCGGGTTTTTTAGGGCCGGTACTTGAACGCTTATCTGATTATGCAGAAACCAGCCACGCGGCCAGACAACAATTAAAATCGGCTATGGTATATCCCATCATTCTCGTATTAGTGTGTATCTCTATTGTTATTGCACTAATGGTCTTTGTAGTACCTAAAATCACCGTAGTGTTTACTCGTGCAAAACAAGAGTTGCCGTGGCCGACGGAATTGCTGATCAATATCAGTGATTTCTTACAAAACTATGGCCTGTATTGTCTAGCAGCGTTGATTTTATTGGGAGTGGGGGTGAATTTTTGGTTGCGTGTACCTGCTAATATGCGTCAATGGCACAAGGTATTACTGCGCTTGCCAGTCTTTGGTCATATTGCCATTCAGTCTGATACTGCGCGTTTTGCTAGTACCTTAAGTATGTTAATTAATAGTGGCGTACCCTTGTTAAATAGTTTGCGTATTAGTAGCCAGACGATGGGAAATGAGATTTTGCGTGAGCAAGCGGAGAAAGCCGCCGTCACCGTTGAAGGCGGCACTAGCTTACATCGCGCCTTAGATAAAACCGAAATATTCCCGCCACTCATGGTGCAAATGGCATCCAGTGGTGAGGCCAACGGCACACTAGCGGAACAGCTCGATTATTCAGCAAAAAGTCAGCAGCGAGATTTAGATTTACAGCTATCCACCGCACTCAGTATTATCGAACCCATGACCATTGTTTTTATGGGCGGTGTGATTGGTTTTATTATGGTGGCGATTATTATCCCCATCATTAATATGAGTGATTTAGCGTAATCGCACAAAATTTTTATAGCATATAACGGAAGCAATAGCGGGAAAAGCAGTTATGAATAAAAGCGTACAAGCAATTTATCGTCCTAGATTACAACAGGGCTTTAGCTTTATCGAAATTATGGTGGTGCTTATCATTATAGGTATTATGGCAGCAGCAGTAGGTGGCAAGTTTTTGGGTAAAGCGGATGAAGCGCGAGTAAAACAAGCGTATTCAGATTTCAGCACCATAGAGGGCCAGCTTAAACTTTATCGTTTAGATAATTACCGTTATCCAACCACTGAGCAAGGGTTACAGGCATTAGTGGAAAAACCGTCTATAGACCCTGTGCCACGTCAATGGCAGAACGGTGGTTATTTAGATGCTCTACCAATCGATCCTTGGGGCAATGCCTATTTATATAGCACGCCCGGAGAGAAAGGCGATTACGATATTTATACTTACGGCGCAGATGGCGTAGCGGGTGGAATCGAGCAAGACAAAGATATTTATAGCTGGGAACGTTTTGAAGCGAATAAATAAATTGCAAGGGTTGCTAATGTGAAACGAGCAGCGGGATTTTCCTTACTTGAGTTAATGGTGGTGCTATTAATTTTGGCGGCGATCAGTTCCGCAGTGGCCATTTCTGCTGGCTCAACCTCTTCTCCAGAAAAGCGAATAGACAGTGTGGGTAAAGCCCTATTTGCACAAATGCAATTTGCTTTAGACGAAGCATTAATTCAGCAGCAATTAATTGGTTTGCGTATTGATGTAGAAGGTGAAATTGCAACGGCTTATAGTTGGCATGCTTATCAAAACAGTCACCAAAACAATCGCCAAAATAGCTACCAAGAAAATAATCAGAATAGAGAAAGTAGCAATACATGGAAAACGCTAGACAGCGATGCATTATCAACCGTTAGTTTGGCAGACGAATTTTTTATTGATGCCACCATAGATGATGTGTTGTTAGAGGCATTAACCGAGCTATCGTTAAATGACGAAAGTGAAGAGATTCCAACACCGCCAAGTATTATTTTTTACCCTAACGGCGAGATATCAGAATTTTCACTGACGTTTGCCTTCGTCGATAAAAATGAAAGTGATGCAAGCTTCCGCATTTTTATTGATGAGCGTGGCCAGCTGAGTAATTCGATTATCGAGAGCCAGCAATGAGATGTTATCCCCCATTCATTTTATCTACCCAGCGTGGTTTTACACTGCTAGAAGTGTTAATCGCTACTGCGATTGTTGGGTTAACCATTCCAGCGTTAATGCTGTTAATGATGAAACAGGCAGATAATACTGGCTCGTTGCGAGATAAGGCCATCGCTACTTGGATTGCTGATAATCAAATGGTGCGCCTAAAGCTAGAACGTCAGTTAAGCCAGTCTACCTTACGTAGTACCGTAGAAGAGCGCGTTGAAATGGCCGGCACCGAATGGCTAGTGATAACTGAGCCAGAAAAAACTACCGTCGGCGCATTGCTGCGTTATCGCACCACGGTAGGGCTTGAACGCGATGAACCGATAGTGACTTTAGATGGCTATATACACTAATGAAACTTGCCGATACAAAGCCAATTAACGTAAAGCCATATAGTCGTGGTTTTACGCTAATTGAACTGTTGGTGGCTTTGGGTTTAGGGGCGGTCATTGCGCTGTTATCTTTTCAGGCGTTGGATGGAGCAATCAAAATAGAATCCAGAGTGAGTAAAATTACTCAGCAGATGAATAGTGTACAACGGGTATGGCAATTTTTCGCGGATGATATACAGCATGCCGTGCCCCGACCTTGGAAAGATAATTTTGGTAATACGCAACCGGTGATGCTGGGGTTGTTAGGTGATCGTCTATCTCAAGGGAGTGGGCTTTCCTTAGGTGATGATAGTTATTTATTGCGTTTTGTCCGTAGTGGCGAAAACAACTTTTTAGATATTCCCAGAAGTAATTTACAGGCTATTGGTTACCGAATTACCGCCGATGAGGTAGACGAAAATTTTGCTAACGATAATACAGAACCTACCGTCAGTTTATGGCGTGATTATTGGCGGCCGATTGACTCAGTGAATGATCCACTCGTGAAAAGCCGTCTACTGATAGAAAAAATTAAGAGCATTCGCTTTCGGTATTTATCTGGCAATAGTCAGACGGCAGAAGATGAAGCATGGATTACCGGTTGGCCGGAATCACGAGATAAAAATGATCAATTACCCATTGCCATTGAAGTTACGATAGATATTGTGGGTGTAGGTGCTATCGTTCGGCTGTTTCCTTTAGCGCAGCAATAAGTATATGAAAAACCATTTAAAAAAACACTCAAAAATACGAAGATACAAACGGCAGAAGGGCTCGGTATTACTAATTGCGGTTTTTATTACCAGTGTGATTGTTGCGATTGCTGCACGGTTTACCGGTGACTTTCAATTGTCAGTTGCTCGTGCAGGCCACAATATTATTGGTGCACAATTACAACATTATATTTACAGCGTGGAAGAATTTGCCAGTTGGATGCTAGAGCAAGATGCTGATGATGATAATAGCAATGGTCGTTACGTAAAAAACGGCCAACAAGGTAGTTATGATCATCTAGAAGAAGAGTGGATGACGGAACTGACTGTGCCCGTGGAGGATGCAACAATAACGGCACAGCTGACGGACGCGCTGAGCCGCTTTAATATTAATCAGCTCCAAGGTCGTCCTACGCTTTATAATCCACAAGGAACTTTTAACGAACGATTTACCACGGGGCAGCAGCGTTTTATGCGTTTGTTGCAAACTCAGCCCGACAACCTTGTAGATACTACATTGGCGCAATCGATTACCGAGGCTGTCATAGATTGGATTGATAGTGATAATACTATTACGGGGCAGGGTGGAGCAGAAGACAGTTACTACTCGTCACTAGAGGCACCATTGCGCACTGCCAATCAGCCCTTTATCAGTGTGACTGAATTGCGCCAAATAAAAGGCATGAGTAATGACATTTATAATTATCTCTCTCCATTATTAATTGCATTGCCTAGTGATGTCGGTTTCAATGTTAATACGGCTCTAGTGCCGGTCATGCGTAGTTTAAATCAGCAAAATATAGAAACACCATTAGACGAAACTGATGTCGAATTATTGTTATCAGATAGACCGATAGCGCAACAAATAGTGCGTGCAGATGAACAAGACGACGTGGTTGATGCAAGAGAAGCCTTTGAATCTACAGATGAATTTTTGGCTAGTGATGCGATCAGTCGTGCATTTGATAATGATCCGGATTTTTGGCCCGATGCAGAAGGTTTGAGGACAGGAAGCGAATATTTTATTTTAGAAGTAGAAGTGACGATTAACGATTATCAACGTCGGCAAATAAGTTTGCTCAAAAGAGAGCTGACATCGGAAGGTGTTAAAACAAAAGTGTTACGCCGAACGCGTCAGCAGTTGTGAAAATGCTCGCATAACGAGTTTGTCTTGAATAGAACACAAAAACGAAAAAACAAATAGCAAAAATACCAAGGGCTGTGATTTGAAAAAATATGCTTACATAGAGTGCCTGTCTTTTATATCGCCCGAATTAGTGGACGAAGAAAACAGTGAGGCTCAATCAGCGAGTGCTAATCCATTTTCGGCAGCACAATATCGCTGGCTATTAACGGATGATACGGTTGATATTAGTGAGGCCAGCTATGGTGATAGTGATGAATTACTAACTTGGTTGTCGTCCGTAGATAGTCCACCGGTGTTGATAGTCTCGGGCGAAAAAGTGGTTGTAAAAAAAGTGCCGTACCATGAAAAAGAAAAGCGCCACTTTGCAAAAATGTTACCTTATGAAGTAGAAGACAGCGTTATTGATGAAGTTGAAAATTTACATTTCGTCATTGGAGAAAAAAATAAAGGGCTGGCAACTATCGCTTATATTGAACGTGAGTGGTTTGAGAGCGCTTTAGCATTTTTTCAAGAAAAAGAAAAGCCAATTGCTCGAGCGTTGATTGATTTTCAGTGTTTACAGCAAAATTCGGATGAATCTATTGTGTGGTTTAACCAAGGGAGGTTGTTGGTTCATCAAAAAGAGGGTATGGGCTTTTCTACGACGCACGCATTAGCGGATACTTTTTTACAGGGCATGCTATCTATAGATCCAACGACTGATCTTGAAAAAGAAAAAAATGATGTGGGTGATATTGAGCAAAGCGAAGCATTATTACAGCAATACAAAGTTTATGTGTCAAACGATGGCGCTTCATCTTACACCGTAGAAAAAGCCACTAGAGTTTTTCATACAGTTAACCCTGAAGTGAATAGTGAGTTTTATGAGGCCGCTCCTGTTTTATCTTTAACTAACCAACATGCAATTGATTTTTGCACGGGTGCTTATGCGCCCCCGAAAAATGATTCGCAACAAGTAATAAGTTGGAAATTAATAGGAGTACTAAGCCTTTTTTCTATATTATTATTTGTCTCGGTTAGTCTTTTTGATATTTATACAAGCAAACAAAAAATACTCATAAAAGCGAAAGAAACAGAAGTTTCATACCGAAAAGTAATTCCTCAAGGCGTTGTTAGAGATCCAGTTAGATCTCTAAGGAATAAGTTGAATCAAATGGCCGGAGGCGATGGAAAAACAAGTGAGGTCGTTCGTTTGTTATCTTATGTGGCACCTGCGATCCAATCATTGGATGTGGATTTATTGACCATTAACTATAATCATAAAGAAGCCACGCTACGGTTAAGTGTTCAAGCAAACTCCTTTCAAGTGGTGGAAAAGTTGCGTACCGATATTGAAGAAAAAGGATTGGTGGCGGAATTGTTGAGTTCAAATGCTGTTGATAATAAATTTCAGGCACGGTTACGTATTAGTATGGAGAAATTTTGATGGCATTATTCGAATCGCAAATCAATCGTATCAAAGATGACTGGCAAGAAAGATCTGATTCTGAAAAAAAGATAATCACAGTTGTTGGTGTTTTAATGCTTATCTTTGCGGTCTATTTTTTACTAGTGGAGCCCATAGAGGTCTATAAAGAAAAGCAGTATCGATTATTGTCGGCAGAAAATAACCGATATTCTCGTGTTATTCCCTTAGTAGAAAGAATACAGTCTCGCAGCTCAAATTCTGGCCAGTTATCAGAAGGCTTAGCTAAATTGATTGATGACAGTTTGCAAAAAAATGGTCTGACCATGCGAGGCTTTCAGCCGGGAAAAAATAATGATGTGCGCTTACGTTTAAGCGACGTGCCTTACGAGTCGTTAGTGCAGTGGTTACATGATCTGGAATATGAGCATAACGTGGTGATTGAAGAAATGTCTGTATCACCATCAAAAGAGACAAATTTATTGTTGGTGAATATTCGAGTCAAAAAGGGCTAGCGCTTTATTTTTTATAGAAGTTGAATTTAGAGCGTGTTATTTCATCGCGCAACATAAATAATGTCTTTTCGCATCGGAGCTAAGCGTTTTAAGAGTTCGTTCTGTAAGCGATGAGAAACGCCGACAGTGCTCATGGCATCTATTAATGCTTCTACCGTGTGATTGAAAATTGCCTCATTTATTCCCATGTTAGCGTGTACGTCTTGCATCGAATCACCAGTATATTCGCAAGGGCCATTGCTAATCATACAGATATGTTCAACAAACTTTTCCTTGAAACGATCCACGCTGCTATTTTCAAAAAAAGGGTATAGCTGATCATTTTCGCCTATTTGATTGATAAAAGCGTCAGCGATATTTTCTATCATACCTAAACCGCCCAGTTTTACATAAAGTGTTTGTAGCGGTCGAGGTGATGCACATGCTGATAGGAATAATAAACTACATAGTAATGTGGCGATAAGTTTCATGTGTTACCTCAAATAAGCGGTTAACGAAAGATACCAACCTTCTTCTTTTGCAAAACTCAAGTTATCCGGTTTTTGTCTATATTCGATACCGAAGGCTAACCGATAAGCGGCAACATTAACCCGAGTAGCAAAGCTACTAAGTACTGTCCAAGGAGTAATACCACCCCCTGTAGGACCTTCTAAAGAGGTTGTGGTTGCGGTGCCTAATAGCTTGCCTTTATTGTTTGTATTCGTAGTAGCGTTTGCTGTTTGAATAAATAGAATTACAGCGATAAATAACGCGTAGTTGAGAATCATTTTTCTGCCAATAAACTCATGTTGCTTGCATAGAATTCTTTAAGCCAGTTAGATATGTCATGCCCTGCCATAGGTCGTGCAATAAAATATCCTTGTGCCCAATCACACTTTAAATCAGCTAATAAGTTAAGTGTTTCAATATCTTCAACGCCTTCTGCAACAACACCTAAGTTAAAGCTGCTAGCAAGATCAATCGTCGATTGAACAATAATTTTATCATCGGGATTGTTAGCTAAGTGCATAACAAACTCCCTATCAATTTTTAATTCCGTAACAGGCATATTTTTTAGTTGAGCTAAAGAAGAGTAACCAGTGCCGAAATCATCAATAGCTAACCTGAAAGACTGCCGCCTAAATAAGCTCAGAAGACGTATTGCTTCTTCTGGCTTGCTCATGATTTCGCTTTCGGTTATTTCAAAAGATAACAACTCTGCAGGAACACTATAATTCAATAATAACTTATTGATGATTGTGAGCATTTCTGGTCTGGCGATATCTTGAGCAGATAAATTGATAGCCACTTCAAATCTGATCCCTTCTTCAATCCACTGAGCGACTTGTATAATGACGGTTTCGATAATCCATTCGGTTAATAAATTAATCAATCCCGATTGTTCTGCTAATGGAATAAATACATCGGGCGGAATAAACCCTCTTTCTTCATGCTGCCAACGTATTAACGCCTCTAATTTCTCTACTCGACCTGTTTTCAAATCAAGTTTAGGCTGATAGTACATGGCTAAGTTGGAGCCTTTGTTGTTGATAGCAAGGCGCAGCTCTTCGACAATGCGTAGTCGATCAAGATAAGCCGCTTCTTGGCCTGACTGATATAGACAAACTTCGTTGTCGGTAGTACAGCCAGCATCCATAGTGATGTCTAGCTTTCTAATAAGACTGTCGACATTCTTACTGTTGTGCCCGTAAGGAATAGTGCCTATAAAAATTTCAGCATTGATGTGTACGCTATCTTTAGCTAAAGATTCTTGTAGTCTAGCTTTTAGTAGTATATGAATATTGTGAATATCTTCAGCGCCAATTTCATAATCAATCATGGCCATAAAACGTTCATCACTAGATCTGGCAACACAAATAAAGCGTTTGGATAAATATGTACTTATTTTTTTTAAACATAATTGACCGATAGACGGGCCAAACATATTACTTATTTGTCGAATATTATTAATGCCAAAGCAAATTATTTGAAATTGTTTTTTACTGCTTAAGTGTAATTCTACTTTTTCAATAAAAGCCGTACGGTTGATTAATCCTGTTGTGATATCGTGTGTCGCTCGATATTTTATTTCTTTTTCTCTTTGTGAAATTTCGTTCTGCATTTTTTTAATGGATTTTGCAAGGTCTTTTACTTCTTCTGTTCCAGTGCCTATTTTCATTGTTTGTGAATAGTCGCCTGATGCAATGTTGGTTGCTATCGCTGATAGCTTATGTAATGGGCGTGTGAGTTTCTGTGAAAAAATAAGGGCGGCAAATAAACCAATAGAAAGAGAGAAAATAGAAACTAAAGATATCTTTAGTTGTAAGTAATCGAATTCGTTAAAGACTTGGTGTAAGTCAATACTTAAATAAACGGATACGTCATTTTCTTTGTTAATAGAATATACAGTTGATTGAAGTGATTGTGGATAGGTGAACGGTATTCGCCACGATAAATTGCCAACGTTACTGCTTAGCTCATCAATATTCACGTCAGTGATGGTAGAAATAAATTGTTTTTCTCCAGCTTCTGAATCGCGGGTGTTACCACCTAAAATAAAACTAATATCAAGTCCGGTAATTTGTTTTAACTCATTTGCGAGAGTGGAGTCTAGTTCAAAACCGATCACGGCAATCGCAATAGGCTTAGGCGCATCGACGGTGACCAGCACTAGTTGATATAGACGGTCGTTAATAGGCGCAACAGTAATAACACCACCGTCAGTTAATACCGATGGCGCAATGTTTTTTAAATAATCCTCTTCAATGTTATTACCAAACGATACTTGGGCCACTCCGTTTAAATTGAGTATTGCCATGAAATCAGCACCAATGCGATCGCCATGATTGATTAACGCACTTTTTATTGTGGCGTTATCCGTACTCGCAATTGTTTGTCTAAATCCAAAGTCAGCGGTAAGTACTTCTGCCGCATTGACCAATAGATCCTCACGGCTTGATAGCACTCGCTCAAGTACATTGACCCCAACGGTCAATTCTTTTTTTACCTGAATTTTAGCGAATTGATCCGTTGAAAACCATACGACAATCAGTACAACCATAGTTGTACCGAGCAATAGTCCGGCCAGCAAGGAGCCTATTCGAAAACGTAAGGTTTTAGTTATCATAGCCATCCGTTTTTTTACCGCGCTTAAATCGATCTTTGAAACTATTCCCTTTTTTATCTGTTACCGGAGTCACATCTAAAGTAATTGTTATAGTGTCTGTTTGTGTTAATTGTTTAGCGCTTAAGATAATCTTTTTTATTTGATTAGCATCGTCTGACATAAGCGGGTGCCAGATCGTCGCAGCAGTATCTTCGATGAGCGTGGGTAATGATATTATGCCGTCTTTGGCACTTATCCCTGACCAGTAACCATCCTTGACCAATATGTAACCGACCATATTGTCGTGAATGTTACAGCCTAAAACAATGATACCGGGACTATCGAAAACCACAGGAGATGTTGAGGTCCCGCTGTATAATTTGATCTCAAACGGTTTCGCTTTTAAAAAGAATACACATGATGACGAACGTTATCGCTATTAGGGAAGCTTACGGCTTGCCCTTGTGATACGGTAAGTACGCGAGGGCTAAATTGTTGTTTTATTTGGTCCATTACCGCGATATTAGTGTCAGTCTGTTTAGAGACAGAGGGAAGCGATACGACGGTGTTTTCTAGTGGCTGCCCTTGTGTGTCGATAATGCGAATGTTTACGGCATAGGCACTATAAGAGCATATAGAATATATAATGCTAAGCGCAAAGATAAATACCAGACGAATTGAATACATCTTCATAGTTCTGTCTATAGCCAGAAGTGAATAAAAATAATGAGAGTGTGAATGAAAAACTCATAAGCTTACATAGAGTGTAGGTGTGAATAATCGTCTTTACCAAAAATTAAGCGAATAAAATGTGTGAAAACCAAGTAACGCAAACAGCGGGTTAGAACTACATGAATAGCAAAAGACTCATAGTGATTAGTATGGCGATACTAGTTGTTAGCATAATCGGTATTCTGTTATTACCTGCTAACAGTGTTTTGAGCGATGCATTATTCAAGCATAAACGGCTCAGCTTTTCGGCCATTACGGGATATTGGTGGCATGGTGAAGTGGAGGGGCTTTCTGTTGATTATAGAGGCTATCGTATTGATGTAGGCCAGTTACATTGGCGGTTCGATTGGCAGACGTTAGCCTCTACAAATTGGTGTGTAGACGGGGCTAATAGCGCATCGCAAGAATTGATAGATACTCATTTTCGCTTATGCTATCAATTAGTAGAATCACGTTTCCAAATAATAGATAGTGTTATCGAAATCGACGCAAAAACTTTAGCTAAGGTCAGCGGGCTTGAGATAGCAGGGCAGTGGGTGGTCAATATATCTTCTGCGACTATCGTTGATAGCCGTTTATTAGATGTGTATGGAGAAGCCGTTTGGACCCGTGCTCAGTGGCATAATGGAGAAAGCTGGTTTGCGCTAGGCGATGTGTTGTCGATCCTTGCTGCGAGTGAGCCGTTTGCTATTACATTGAGGTCAGTGATCTAAACAGTCCTTTGCAGATAGAATTAACGACCACTTTCTCGCCTCAGCAGCAGTGGGCAGTGACTGGTTTTATCGAGCCGTATGCTCAGTTACCTACCTCTTTAGCTGAAAGTCTAGAGTTAATGTCTTCAAATGTTGCCGGAAAGCGGTATTACTTCAATTACTAAATCGGTAGATTAACCGTTAATCCAAACGGTAGGCTCAGTTAGAGCCTTCGTATCATGGCCTTTTGTTATAACAGTCCCTATACCAAAGTTCCTATACCAAAGTCCCCATATCACCGCCCCCCGTATCATAAAACCGCCTTTTTCTTCATGAGTTTAAGGAACGATAAATTCACTGAGCGTGTGATTACGAAGACTCATTAAATACGATTGTTGGTTGAATTTAAATCGTAGCGTGGCATCACTTTGATCCATAATGAAGAGTGCTTCTTCTTTGCTAGAGTTAATAATTAAGCCTTTGTTCTCTTGTATAAATAATGGCTTGTCTAACAGCGTTATTTTTTTCCCACCAGCGATAATCGAGACCTTTTCAATGACATTATTACCTTTTAAAATAGAACGGAATTGTAATTTATAGCCGTTCATTAGCGATTGCGTAGTGACTTCGTAAGGTGATTGAGTTGTCTCTTGAATAAAACTAGCGCGCAGGCTAACAGATGCTTTTTTATCAGCAAAGTATACCGTCGAATCTTGATGGAATAGCTCCGACGCTGTTGCCTTTTCTTGTGACGTAGACTCAGCTGTAGATCTAGGCGTATTGGTCGCGCATGCAGTGATGGTTAAAGATAAGCTTAGCAATATCAAAAGCCGAGTTAGGCTAATGCGTTGAATACTTGTGCAAGTTAAATAATGGCAGTGTATAAATAGAGGTGTTAAAAAATGTAACATGGATTGCCCTGACAAATTTTGGTGCTGTGACCATTATAGATGGGGCAAAATTGTAACAGAAATAATATATTGCTGTTTTTCTACTTGTTTAGAAGCTCCTTATGTTGTGTTCCATTATTTTGTTCCATATCCATGATCCTAGCCTTCTTCGACAGGTTTTTCTGGATACTGATAAATGTTTGTAGCATTACGTCCCGCCTGTTTAGACTGATAGAGCGCTTGGTCTGCAAAGTCGATCCAATTAGTGGGCGATTTTAATGAAGGGTCAAATGCAGCCACGCCTAAACTGACCGTATAGTTAATCACTTGGTCTTCGTAGCAGGCTGGTTTAGCAGCGATTTTTTTACGAATTCTTTCCGCTAATACATACGCTGAATCAATCGGTGTATGTGGCAATAAAATCACATACTCTTCACCGCCGTAGCGTCCTGCAATATCAGTTTTACGAATAGAGTGCCTAATAATGTCTGCTGTTTGTCGGATAACTTCGTCGCCAGCAGGGTGCCCATAGTTATCATTCACTTTTTTGAAGTGATCAATATCAAACATAATTAATGAACAGTTTTCGTGGTAACGACTTTCGCGTTCATATTCTTTTTCAAGCAGGTTTTCCCATGTTTTCCGGTTCAGTAAACCGGTTAAGCCGTCTGTTTTACTAATATATTCCAACGTTTCGTTGACTTTTTCTAATTCAATATTATTGATGGCTTGCTCGGTCACATCGTAAATAATCACACAAATGCTATCGGTACTGCCATCTAAGCCTTGAATAGGAATAAAAGTACTGTTTTGATACATGAACTCGGCTTTGCCAGTAATAGGCCGATAGTTATCAAAGCGAAATAAATAGGGGCGTTGTTCCCAAGTGGTAAATGCAGAATTCTTTAACACATAAACTGATTGTACTTTGCGGCGAAACCACTTTTCGTCAATTTCCGGAAAAAGATCAAATAATGAATGCCCAATCACTTCTTCAGCGGCAGTGGCGCTATGGTTTTGCATAAAACTGTTCCATAGATGCACTTTGTAGTCTTTATCTAATAAGACAAGACCCACATCGACATTCTGAACAACGTCCATAATCCAACGAAAGTCATTAAGAAAAGCTTGTGATTCAGGTTCTTCAGACATATCTGGTTATTTAGCCTAATAGATAATTTAATTTATTCAGTAGGTAGTGCAACGAACGCTCTGTAATGACGACTAATAGATCACATTGCACATCGTAATTCTCAATTTGATAGCCAACTTCAATGACCAGCGCTTGGTTCCAGCGTACATGTTTGGAGCTGAGTAGCTTATCTAGCTCTTGATGCTGACCCAAAATGGCGGGTGGCCCAAAACTAAATTCAATGTCCATTTGTTCTGCGATACCACGTAGTAGTGCGCCAACTAAGATGTTAGTGGCATCAATAAGCACTTCTTTTTCTGCTGTGGCCGAGACTTCGTCTTCATATCCCATCAGCTTTGCTAAGTCGATGAAGCTGGTATCGTTGAATAACAGCATGGACTCGCCAGAGATACCGCCGCCAATGAATCCTTGGCAAACACCAGAAACATTTTGATCGTCTACCGTTTGTACCGCCATTGCAATTTCGGAAGGTGACAAGATGGCGACATGAGGTATCGACAAGATGACGAAGGCATCAAGGAGGCGCGCAAGATGGTCACCTGCCTGTCCCATGGCAACATTACTGATTTCTTGTAAGCAATCGCGATGGTCTTCGCTCAGCACTATTGGTTGGCTCATTCGTTTACGACTATTGGGTTATTAAAGTTGTTAAGGTCTCTTACAATAGTAGTATAGGAATTTCAGTCTTGCCTAAAAAAATTAATCAGAAGTATGGTATTTGTTGATTGGTAATCATTATTGCCATAAAACTTAGTTTTTAGGTTTATTCATCGCGGCCTTTAATAGATCACCCATTGACCCTACAGCAGGTTTGGCGGTTGGTGCAGAGGCATTCTGGCGTTGATGGCGAGGTGCTTTATGCGATGGTTGCTTGCTTGCTCTATTCGTCTTAGAAGAACCACTAGCAGAATCTGTGTGAGCATTTACTTCGTCCTCAAGTCTCATGCTTAATGCAATTCGCTTTCGCGGAATATCCACTTCCATGACTTTTACTTTGACGATATCGCCTGCTTTAACCACTGTACGAGGGTCTTTAACAAATGTATTGGAGAGTGCTGATATATGTACGAGGCCGTCTTGGTGAACACCAATATCAACAAATGCACCAAAGTTGGTCACGTTAGTAATCACCCCTTCTAATATCATCGCAGGTACTAAATCTTTTAAGGTTTCGACCCCTTCTTTAAAGCTAGCAGTTTTGAATTCTGGACGAGGGTCACGTCCGGGTTTTTCTAATTCTTTGAAAATGTCTTCTACGGTAGGCAGACCAAAGCGCTCATTAGTGAAATCTTTTGGCTGTAGAGTACGCAGTTTAGTGGTGTCACTGAGTAAGTTATTCACGGCGGTGCCTAATTGCTGGCACATGGCTTCTACCACCGTATAAGATTCAGGGTGAACGGCAGATGCATCTAGGGGATTGTCGCCATTAGCGACGCGTAAAAAGCCAATGGCCTGTTCGTAGGTCTTGTCACCTAAACGTGGAACGTCTTTCAATTGCTCTCTGCGGCTAAAACGTCCGTGTTGGTCACGAAATGCCACAATATTATTGGCAATCGTCTGATTTAAGCCGGATACACGAGCCAATAGTGGGGCAGAGGCGGTATTGACCTCAACGCCAACGGCATTTACACAGTCTTCTACGGTGGCGTTTAGTGCCTTGGCTAATTTCGCCTGTGATACATCGTGTTGATATTGACCTACCCCAATTGACTTAGGCTCGATTTTTACTAGCTCGGCGAGTGGATCTTGTAAGCGGCGAGCAATAGAAATTGCGCCACGTATCGTCACATCTAAGTCAGGAAACTCTTTTGCGGCAAACTCGCTTGCTGAGTAGATAGAGGCGCCGGCTTCATTTACCATGACTGTTTTAGCATGTAGCTCCGGGTGACGTTTGAGCACATCGTTGGCAAAGCTTTCGGTTTCTCTTGAGGCGGTGCCGTTACCAATAGCAATCAGCTCGACATTATATTTCTGACAGAAGTTGACTAATACGGCCTCGGCTTCTTGTAGGCGTTTTTGCGGTTGATTAGGGAATATAGCGCCATGATCTAAGACTTTTCCTGTTTCGTCGATTACGGCCACTTTGACCCCTGTGCGTAACCCGGGGTCTAAGCCAATAGTGCCCTTTTGCCCCGCAGGGGCGGCGAGTAATAAATCGTTTAGGTTGTTGGCGAAAACAGTAATCGCATCTGCCTCTGCTAATTCTCTGGCTTGTGAAAACAGGTCAGTTTCTATGTGAGTCAATAGTTTGATGCGCCATGTCCAGCGCACGACTTCGCCTAGCCATTTATCCGCTGGGCGTTGTTCATCGCTTATTTCCCAGTGCTCAGCAATCATGACTTCACAGGGGTGTTTGTCGGCTAAATCTGTGGTGTCGACATTTAAATTCAACGATAAAAAGCCTTCATTGCGACCGCGAAACAAGGCCAGTGCGCGATGAGGCGGTAAGCTTTTTAACGGTTCTTGATGCTCGAAATAGTCGCTAAATTTTTGTCCTTCGGCTTCTTTACCTTTTAATACGGCAGCAGATATCAAGCCTTGGTCGGATAAAAAACTGCGCAACTTACCTAATAATTTGGCATCTTCACTAAAGCGCTCCATCAGGATGTACTTTGCACCATCTAATGCTTCTTTAGCTGTGGTGATTTTATGCTCGTCATTGAGATATTTCGCCGCTTCGTCGTCTGGATTGAGGTTAGGGTTTTCGTATAAACCATTTGCTAATGATTCTAAGCCCGCTTCTATGGCGATTTGCCCTTTGGTGCGACGTTTGAGTTTATAAGGTAAATAGATGTCTTCTAGCTGGTTTTTCGTTACAGCGTTGGCAATATCGGCGCTGAGTTCAGGGGTGAGCTTGCCTTGTTCATCAATGCTTTTAATAATAGCTGCACGGCGATCTTCTAACTCACGTAAATAACCCAGACGCTCTTCGAGTTGGCGCATTTGCGTATCGTCTAGGCTGCCAGTGACCTCTTTACGGTAGCGGGAAATAAAGGGGACAGTGGCCCCTTCATCAAGTAATTCTACTGCTGCGGTTACTTGGGGTAATCGTATTGAAAGTTCATCGGCAATGCGTTGGAAAATACTAGTCATAAAAAGGGGTCACTTATAGTTTTGATGCGTTGTGGTTTACACCGTAGGCTTGAAATGTATAGAGCAAATAAACTGTGTTTAAGCCGCTTAGATTAAGTAAAGTATGGCATTATGCGTAAAATCGAACGTATAAACAGTCTTGAAATATAATTATTTTTATGTGTTGCTGAATAGATGTCTATCAGTTCCCACTATCGGCAAATGGCGAATAGAAATAACGTGTAAGAACAGGCGAGAGAACAAGTGAAAGAACAAAAGAACAACCGAAAGAGAGGAAGTACTACATGAACCGTCATGCGGGTTCAGTCAACGTCATTATTATTTTATTAGTGGGCGCGCTTATCGCTGCGGCATTGTATTGGTTTCGCCCCCAGCCCAAAACCCGACCTCCTGTGGCTGCAGTTCCGCCATCTGTGTCAGTAATGGCGGCTAGCCCTCAAACTAAAACGCTGTATGTGAATACGCAGGGAGCAGTTGAGCCACGCCGCGCCATTAAGCTAGTTGCCGAGGTCTCTGGTCGTGTAATTTCAGCCCATCCTCGATTTATCGATGAAGGCGAGTTTGTAAAAGAAGACACGTTAATCGCCCTAGATGATCGAGACTACCAATATCGATTAGTAGAAGCCGAAGCGCAGGTTGCGGTAGCGGCTCGCGAGCTTGCACTAGAAAAAGGTCAGGCCCGACAAGCAAAGCGTGAATGGCGCGATTTAGGCAATAAAGAAGCGAACGCTTTGTCATTACGTGCGCCTCAGGTGAATGCCGCGCAATCACAACTTGCGTCTGCACAAGCGCAACGCAACCTCGCTCGCTTAAGTGTGCAGCGTGCAACGATTAATGCACCCTTTACGGGAAGGGTTGATACGCGCTATGTGGATGTGGGCCAATATGTGACTGCGGGAACGACGGTTGCCGATATATACGAGAGCGATAGTGCCGAGCTTAAGTTACCGTTAAGTGATCAACAGCTGGCTTTTTTAGGCTTGCCTTTAGGCACTATTTTTGAAGAGGGCGAGCAGCGTTCTATTACCCTATCGGCCAATTTAGCCGGCGAAAAACGTGAGTGGCAAGCACGCTTAATACGAACTGAATCGACGGTAGATGCGACTACACGTTTCTATACAGCAGTAGCAAAAGTGAATGCGCCGTTTGATCTAAATGTGCATGCTTATCCCTTGGTGATGGGGCTATTTGTTGACGCGGTTATTGAGGGAATCACATTAGATGCGGTGATTGCATTGCCCGAAAAATCGTTGATAAAAAATCAGTGGGTCTATGTCGTAGAAAATGATCGTATTCAGCAGCGCATGGTTCAAATAATGGGCAGCGAAAAAGGCATGGTGTTAGTGCGAGGCGATTTAGCCGTAGGTGAACGTATTGTCATTAGCGACCCTCGAGTATTGCAGCCTGACATGCAAGTCAACGTATTACCTTAATCCAGCAGTAGATTAATTAAGATGACTGATAATAAGAATGCCGATAAGTAAGAATATTATATGAAACGTATTGTTGAATGGTTTATTGAAAATCCAATTGCGGCCAATTTATTAATGGTCGTTATTCTATTAGTAGGTTTAAAAAATATTCCGGCAATAGGAAAAACTGTTTTTCCTCAAACAGATCAAAGCAGTATTAGTATCAGCACATCTTATAAGGGCGCAAGCCCAAGTGAAGTCGAGACGCAAGTCGTTGTGCGCTTGGAAGAAGCCGTAGCTGACCTAGAAGGCATCGACGAGATTTTTTCAACCGCACGAGAGGGCTTAGCCCAACTTACATTAACCATTATCAAAGACTATGACAGTCAGCGTTTATTTAATGATGTAAAAACCCGCATTGATGCAATTGCTACTTTACCTGATGAAGTAGATGCGGTGAATGTAAGAGAGAGCATTCCAAAACGACCATTGATGAGTGTCGCCATTCACGGTGATGCCGATGAACAACGATTAAAAGAAACGGCGCAATGGTTGCGAGATGAAATGACTTTGCTGCCTTCGGTATCTAGCGTCACTATCGAAGGCGTGCGCAACAATGAAATGTCGATAGAAGTTTCTGAAAAAACTTTACGTCAATATGCATTAACACTAGACGATATTGCGACTCGCATTCGCCGCTCCTCATTGAATGTACCCGGCGGCACGGTTAAAACCGATGCAGGCAACGTGCAAGTACAAACTCGTGGGCAGGCATATTCCGCAAAAGAGTTTTCTAACATTGTCATTGCGACTAGCGATAATGGCGCACAATTGTTATTAGGTGACATTGCGACGATTACTGACGGTTTTGCAGATGATGACAGCGAAGATAATTTTAATGGGCAACCGGCGGCTTATTTAGAGTTATTCACCACTACGCCGCCCGATGTTATTGATGCTGCTGCTGAAGCGAAAGAATTGATTGAGGTATTACGTACACGATTGCCTGCGGATATGGAATTAACCATTTGGCGCGACCGCTCTTTGTTATTTGAAAGTCGTATGAATCTACTGCTAAAAAATGCCATTAGTGGTTTGGCATTAGTCTTTGTTGTGTTGATGTTGTTTTTAACGCCCTCTTTGGCGGGCTGGGTGAGTGTTGGTATTGCCACTGCTTTTATTGGTGTGTTTGTCTTGCTGCCTTACACGGGTATCACCATTAATATGTTATCTATGTACGGTTTTTTATTAGCACTAGGTATCGTTGTTGATGACGCAATTATTGTCGGAGAAAGTGTCTATGCCAGTCAGCGTCGTGGCGAACAAGGTATTGCAGCAGCAAAATCCGGCGCGTTGTTCGTTTATAAACCGGTATTGTTCGCGGTTATTAGTACCGTTATTTTCTTTTCAGGTATGTTTGGTTTGCCCGGATGGATGGGGTCGTTAGCGTATCCTATTGCCGTCGTGGTGATTGTGTGTTTGTTGTTTTCACTCATCGAATCGCTTCTGATTTTACCTTCGCACTTGTCGCATTACCGTATTAATTCCGACAGCAGTGAAAAACAAAAAACATTTTCTTGGTTTACAAAATTGCGCAATAAAATGTCTCAGGGAATGGAGACGGCAGCTGAAAAATATTATCGCCCTTTCTTAGAAAGAACATTACGTTTTAATGGTCAAACATTGGTGTTGTTTTTATTGTTTTTCACGATTGTCTTTACTATGTATTTATCCGGTGGTTATGTTAAATCCTCATTTAAAGTGCAAGCGACATCTAACAGTATTCGTATTTCTGCCACGCTTGCAGAAGGTGCAGCATTTGATGATGTTAAAAAGGTACAGCAACAAATCGAACAAGCAGCTTATCAACTAAAAAACGATGAAAAATTAGTAGGCATTAATGGAGATCAAGATTTTATTAGAGCAATCCGCTCTATTGCATCAGGTAGTACCGTGCGCGTTAGAGTCGCGCTGACACCTGCTGAAGATCGTGAAGTGAATATTATTCAAATCAAAGATCGCTGGCGAGAAAATATTGGTGACATAGAGGGCGTGAAAGAGTTGAGCTTGCGCTATACCATTAATTCCAGCAGTAAAGCGTTGCGTTTTCGAGTGAATGTCGCAGGCAATAATCAACAGGTGTTGTTTGATTCGGTTGCAGCCTTAAAAACTGCATTGGCTTCTTACGAAAATGTTTACGATATAGAAGATACATTAGAAGGTGCGCGTAAAGAAGTGGAGTTGCGCGTTAAGCCCCATGCAGAAGTTTTAGGTTTGCGGTTGGCAGATATTGCTTCGCAAATTCGACAAGGTTTTTACGGTGTCGAAGTGCAGCGTATCCCAAGAGGCACCGACGATATTAAAGTGATGTTGCGTTACCCAGAGAGTGAGCGTCGCACACTAGAAAATATCGAAGGTATTTATATTCGCACTCAAGAGGGTCGGGCAGTGCCATTAACTAGCGTGGCGGAGGTTGTGGATATTGCTGGCTACAGTGTGATTAATCGCGAGAATCGCCGCCGTACTATTATTGTTTCTGCCGAGCTGACTGAAGGTGTTGATGCGTTAACATTAGCGAATCAAGTGCTAAGTGAAAACCTACCGCTTTGGCAGCAGCAATTTACCGGTTTACATATGGAGGTTGCTGGTTCGTTAAACGAACAAAAAGAATTTAACAGTACTTTATATCTGAATATGTTGGTGGCTGTTTTTGTGAGTTACGGTCTGATGGCGATTGCTTTTCGTTCTTACTGGCAGCCGTTATTAATTCTGACTGCCATCCCTTTTGGCTTTGTTGGTGCAATACTAGGGCACTTAATTATGGATAAAGCCATGAGCATTATGTCGATGCTGGGTTTGCTGGCTTGTGCGGG
>AEVK01000068.1 GCA_000209515.2 gamma proteobacterium IMCC1989 | reverse complement strand
AAAGTTAGTCGCATATTGTTCACGGTTATCATGCACCATTAACGGCAATTCTAATAAACGACAGCGTTGCTCGGTTAGGGTCAAACACACCAAACCACGGGCATGAGTTGCCATAAAATTAACATCTTCGGCACGCACTTGCTCAGCGGCCATCACTAGATCGCCTTCGTTCTCGCGGTCTTCATCGTCCATCAAAATAACCATTTTGCCTAAACGAATATCTTCAACTAATTCTTCTATGGTATTGAGTTTCATATTATCTCTTTACGGTAAATAACCCTGCGGATATCTTAAAGTGTATTTTTACTTATCTAGTCTCGCTGCCAACACTTTCATTAACATTTGGCTCGGCGGCTTTATCACCCAATAATAAACGCTCTAAATAGCGGGCGATCACATCAACTTCTAAGTTTACCTTAGTGCCAGTCTCATAACGCCCCATCACAGTATTCGCAATAGTATGTGGAACAATATTGACGTCGAATTCACAACCATTAACCGAGTTAACAGTAAGGCTAGTACCATCAATAGTAATAGAGCCTTTATGGGCAATGTATTTTGCCATGCTCGCTGGCACACGCATTAAAAAACGCTCCGAACGCGCATCTGGGTGGCGACTCACCACTTCACCAATGCCATCCACATGCCCACTCACAATATGCCCGCCTAAACGGCTTTCTGGCGTTAAGGCACGCTCTAGGTTAACCGTTGTACCTGCCTGCCATTCACGAATAGTGGTTAAATCTAAAGATTCTACCGATACATCGGCACGATAACCTGTTGCGGTTTTCTCTATTACCGTTAAGCAAACGCCATTGGTCGCGATTGAATCACCCAACTGTACGGCATCCATTGGCAAACCAGCGGTATCAATATGCAAACGCACATCACCTTCAACAGGCTCAACAGCAACGACTTGACCTACGGATTCTATAATACCTGTAAACATACGCTTTATACCCTTTTAGCCCTCTTGCTCTTCTTGCCTTTTTTACTCTTTTAAGACTACAAATTTAAGACAACGAATTAATGAAACCGAGCCTTTATACGCAAATCATCACCAACCATACGACGATCCGTTATCGTTAATGCGATTTTCTCTTGCATACGGGTCAACGACACATTGGCTAAGGCACGTGCATCGCTACCGAGTAACACTGGCGCTTGGTAAATAATTAACTCATCCACCAAACCCGCATCAATAAACCCACCTAACAACGTCGCACCGGTTTCTACTAATACCGTATTACATTCGTAACGGGTCGCTAATACGGTTAACACCTGCTCTAAACAAAGATGACCTGTTTCCGTGGTGGCTACCTGCTCAACCTTTATCATAGGGCTGACTACCGAAACATCACCCACACTGTCATTTAACGATAGTACTTTCTCCATCTTGCTATCTGTTACGGCAGTAGACGTAAACACTAGCACTTGGGCGGCTGATGAGGGATCAAATATATTCGCACTCAAGTTATCATCATCTGCGATACGTAAATGCGTATCTAGCAATACGCGCAATGGCGGGTGCTGTAATATATCGTCTATATTAGCTAAATCACTGTCTTCGCGGCGAACACTCAATCGACTATTGTCGTGTAATATCGAATCAATACCGCTAATAATTCCACAGCTTTGCGCGCGTAATCGCTGCACATCTCGCCTTGCTGGAGCACTCGTAATCCACTGACTTTCTCCGCTCGCCATAGCGGTGCGACCATCTATACTGGTGGCAATTTTTGCCATTACCCAAGGACGCTGAGATTGCATACGGCGAAAAAAACCTTGGTTGAGCGCTGCGGCTTGCTGCTCCATTAAAGGACCTTCAACCACACAGCCCGACTCACGCAGTATCGCCAAACCTTTACCTGCAACCAGTGGGTTAGGGTCTTCCATTCCGTACACGACCCGTATAATACCGGTGTTTGTCCTATCCGCTAAAGCCATAGCACAAGAGCCGGTTCGCCCCTGATGCGAACAAGGCTCTAGTGTCACATAAGCCGTAATGTTTTCCGCTTTCACTTCTATTGGCAACTGCTGTAAAGCATGTATTTCTGCATGGGCTTCACCCGCGCGATAATGCCAACCTTCGCTAATCACCTGTCCGTTTTTGACTAGCACACAACCCACACAAGGATTGGGTCGGGTGGTATAACGCCCCTTTTCTGCCAACTGTATAGCAAGTGACATAAAACGGTGATCGTCGGCAGAAAAAGTCATACTTTACACTTCTGCAGGCTTTTCTAGGCGATCTAATTCTTCACGAAATTCGTTGATATCTTTAAAACGGCGATATACCGATGCGAAGCGCACGTAGGCAACCTCGTCTAATTCTCGTAATTGCTCCATGACTTTTTCGCCAACAACCAACGCAGCAATTTCGCGCTCACCGGTGCTCTGCAAGTAATGCTTGATTTGATTCACTGAAGACTCAATCGCCTCTGCACTGACAGGGCGCTTTTCTAAGGCACGGTGTAAGCCCGCTCGCAGCTTGTTCTCGTCAAAGGGCTCGCGAGAGTCATCCTGCTTTATTACTCGCGGCATGAGCAGCTCAGCAACTTCGTAAGTGGTAAAACGCTCATGACAAGACAGACATTCGCGACGGCGGCGAATCTGATCGCCATTGGCCACCAAACGAGAATCGATCACCTTGGTATCATCGGCGCTACAAAACGGGCAATGCATCTACAAGTCTCCAATGACAAGTCTAATAAAGCAAACACGCTCAAAATATTCAATGAGAGTGAACAATAAAAATGTTACATAAAGCGCTGAATTATGAAGCCAGTTAATAGTACGAACAAACAGCCATGAAAGATTCAGTCAAAAAGGCGGATATAATACCATAGACGTTGGCACAGAGAGCATGCACATTAAGGAGTATCTGACTTACCTGAAACACCAAGAGACAACAGCCACACTCTTTACACAAAAAAGGCCATCTGCAGAACAGATAGCCTTAAATGACTTACTAAAATCGCTCAACTAAGCGTGAATTAACCATATACAGGGAATGCAGCACAAACAGCCAACACTTTTTGCTTCACTTCAGCAATGACTTGCTCAGAATCACCTTTTTCTAGTGAATCAAGCACATCACAAATCCAGTGAGTTAACTCAACGGTTTCTGCTTCACCAAAACCACGGGTAGTAATCGCTGGCGTACCCACGCGTAAACCAGAGGTCACAAACGGCGAACGTGGATCATTAGGTACTGAGTTTTTATTGACCGTAATGTACGCTTCACCTAATGCGGCATCGGCATCCTTACCTGAATACTCTTTGCCGATCAGATCAACCAACATCAAGTGGTTTTCGGTGCCGTTAGAAACGATTTTAATACCGCGATCCATAAAGGTTTTCGCCATCGCTTTCGCATTCACTACAACTTGTTTTTGATATTCTTTAAACTCGTCGCTCATAGCTTCTTTAAAGCTCACAGCCTTTGCAGCAATCGCGTGCATTAATGGACCGCCTTGACCGCCGGGGAAAACGGCAGAATTCAATTTTTTCTCGATTTCTGGATTCGCTTTCGCCAAAATCAAACCACCACGAGGGCCGCGCAAGGTTTTGTGGGTAGTAGTGGTTGTTACATCAGCAATTTGCACTGGGCTAGGGTAGACACCAGCAGCCACTAAGCCTGCCACGTGCGCCATATCAACCAGTAAGTAAGCACCTACTTTGTCTGCGATATCGCGAAAGCGCTGCCAATCCATAATTTGTGAATACGCAGAGAAGCCCGCGATAATCATGACTGGCTTATGCTCTAAGGCTAAGCGCTCTACTTCGTCATAATCCACTTCGCCAGTTTCAGCGTTTAAGCCGTACTGGATAGGGTTGTAGGTTTTACCCGAAAAGCTTACTGATGCACCGTGAGTTAAGTGTCCACCATGCGCCAAACTAAAGCCTAAAATCGTATCACCCGGCTTACACAACGCTTGGAATACTGCTGCATTGGCCTGCGAACCCGCATGAGGCTGAACATTGGCATAGTCTGCGCCGAATAAGGTTTTTGCACGCTCAATGGCTAAGGCCTCTGCCTGATCCACATATTCACAGCCGCCATAATAACGCTTACCCGGATATCCTTCAGCGTACTTATTGGTTAACTTTGAACCCTGCGCTACCATCACCATTGGACTGGTATAGTTTTCTGACGCAATTAGCTCGATATGCTCTTCTTGGCGACGCCCTTCCGCTTGCATAGAGGCCCATAATTCGGGATCAAAGTTTTCGATGGTTTGTGACTTATCAAACATAGGTAATAACGCCTGTAGTTGAATGGACTGAATTGAGTGTGTGATATACGTGAAATATCGACATGGGTGAAAAAGAAGCGCATTTTACATGAATAGCACCATAAATCCTACCAAAGACACTACAAGTGAAGACCATCATTTTCTTGATTCAGTTGACAGAACAAACGAAAACGACAAAGCTACCCCACATCGAGACACATCATGAGACACACAATCACCGGCGTGTAAAAAAACTGATCGGATAATACAAAATGCCCACTAAAAAAATGCTAACACTTAACAGAACGCCTATTCATTATTTTATTTTACTGACCCTAAGTTTGCTGGTGACCGCCTGCAAATCTAGTACGCATCATGAAACCAAATCGCTAACATCAAAACCAACCCCTCTCATCTTCGCTCATCGCGCCTCGTCAAGCCTTTGGATACAAAACTCACGTAACGCAGTTAACAACACAGTAGCGCTTTTCCTCGACAACAAAGAAAAGGGAGAGATACGCTTCCACGGCATTGAAGTCGACATTGTGTTAACAAAAGACAATATACCCGTATTGGCACACGACCCTTGGGTACACAAAACCCTATGTCGCCGCAAAGATGACCGAGTATTACAAGAAGTACTTATTAAAAACATCACATTCAGCGCACTACAAAACGATTATCTTTGTGGAGGCATTCGTGACAGCGAATTCCCAAAGGCAATCACCGCTGAAGAATCCGTAATGAGCTTAGAAGAGCTACTTATTGCAATCAAAAAAGCTCCTGACTTAATGCTCTATTTAGATATCAAGTTACAGCCGCCGCTAACTGCAAACACACGTGATTACGCGATAGCCGTCATGAATAGTATCGAACAAGCATCCATTATCAACCCTATTTTTATCGAAGGCCCAGATACTGCCGCAATTCAATATTACAAACAGCACGCATCACAAAAAATGACCACCGTACTCTCGTACCCGCCATTCTTTGCCAATCAAAATCAATGGCTAACAGGAGCAAAGGCGGCTATCGAAAGCTTTTTTTACCCTGCTAGCGCACTCAAAAAAGCGGAAGAAGCGAATGCGGATGCTATCGCGAGTCCAACGCAAGTGGCTAACAATAGAGTGCGCGAAGAATTACAAAAAAAGGGAAAGTTCCTAGTCGTTTTCACCCCAAACACAAAGGCCGACATGAACAAGGCTTGTGCATCCGGTGCAAACATTATTATCACCGACTTCCCCAACCTTGGCTCCTGCATGCAGTTCGATTAGAGCATCACTAACAGCCACCACTTTCCATCAGCATTTTATTTATCGTTGACTCAGTACGCACTGCTCCATTACTCTTGCGTCAATAAAAACCATACTCAAATACAAGAAGCTACATCCTATGTCACAAGTTTTAAATGATCGAAGAATCAGCCAAACACACCCGCTAATGACTCCTGCAAAGTTAAAGGAGACTTTACCTCTTTTGCCGAATCATGCAGATGTGATTGATCAAGGGCGGCAAACCATCGCTGATATTCTTGATGGCAAGGACGAGCGCTTATTAGTCATTGTGGGGCCCTGTTCGGTGCATGACCCTAAAGCCTGTATTGAATATGCAGAAAAGCTCAGTGAACTAAAAGACCGACACCCCAAACTATATATCGTAATGCGCGTATATTTCGAAAAGCCACGTACGATTATTGGCTGGAAAGGATTAATTAACGATCCTTCGTTAGACGGACAATATAAAATCAACGAAGGCCTCGCACTGGCGAGGGAATTATTATTAGACGTAACCGCTTTAGGCTTACCCGTTGCCACCGAATTTTTAGATACGACTTTTGGTCAATATTATGCAGACTTAATCAGTTTTGGCGCTATTGGTGCGCGCACGGTTGAAAGCCAAATACACCGAGAATTAGCTTCCGGCTTATCGATGCCTGTTGTTTTTAAAAATCGC
>AEVK01000069.1 GCA_000209515.2 gamma proteobacterium IMCC1989 | reverse complement strand
TATCAGGATGCCAAAGTTTACGAGAATTAGCTTGATTCGGTATCTATGCAAAGCCTCCGGAATGGTGTGGAAAGTTTAAAGTTATATTTTTCAGCCGCTTAGTGGTAATAGTTAATGTGAAATAGCGCTATTTTTTAGCGCAAATAACGAAGAGATTAAGAAAGAAGCAATGACTAAACATGTAAAAACCCCTTGTATCGGTGTCTGTTCTACTAGTATTGGCGACACGGTTTGCCGTGGCTGTAAACGCTTCGCCCATGAAGTGATTGGCTGGAATGGTTATGACGAATCCCAGCGGCAGTTAGTGGTTAATCGTTTAGATGCGTTTTTAACCACCATCGTTACCCATAAAATAGATATTATCGACAAAGAACAGCTCTTCACTCAATTGCGCTATCAGCAGGTTAAAGTCGATACGACGCTATCTCCGTCACGTTGGGTGTATGAATTATTACGAGCGGGCTCAGCGCAAATTCAGAACACTGAGGCTTATGGTTTTCGCCTAAAACCTGAGTGGCAACGCTTCTCCCTAGAAGAGATAAAACAGTTCTTAGATCAGGACTTTTTTACCCTGTCTTCTGCTCACTATGAGCGCTATATTAGCCGCTAGCTTTAACAGCAACCCTGAATTTTCATTTACCCACTAAAAAATTCAACCTGAATACCCTATCTTTGCTTAATTAACAAACAGTCAGTATTTTTCAATTCTAAAATGAGTCTGAAGCAGCGGGCTTAATTATTGCTTATCCAGTCTATTTGCTTCGTCCAAAGATGGTGTTAAAAAGTTGAGTTCTGGCAGTTTGTAACTGCCGCGCAGCTTCATATCACTGATTTGATGAGCCAGTGTATCCAGCTTTTCAAAAGTTTGTTCCTTTTTTAAATACTGCTCGGCATCCTTCAGAGACTTTAGCTTGTCGTAGGGAGTTATCACATATGTAAACCGCTTGAATCCAGCGTATGTTAAATATTATTTAGGTTGAGTGATATTTTCGATTATGGACTCTTCTTCAATATTTCCTTCAGTGCCATTATCAATAGCAACAGTTACTTCTTGCTTACGCACATTCTCATAATGCCAAATTAAAATATTATGATAGTTTCGAATACGTTGAACATAAGTCACAGGTTCCCATCCGCGGGCATAGCCATGGCGAGTGGTTCGATAATATTTAGGTTTAGCTAATAGCGGTAAGTACTGTCTAACATCATCCCATAGGTTGGGGTCTTTACCATCGCGTTGTGTGAGAACGCGAGCATCTTCTAAATGACCAAGCCCAACATTGTAAGCTGCTAATGCCATCCAGGTTCTGTCGGGTTCTTGAACGCCGTCGGGAATACGTTTACGCATATTAATAAAGTATCGCGCTCCACCTTCAATGCTTTGTTGAGGGTCTGTTCTGTCCTCAATGCCTAATCCTCTAGCGGTTTGGTTGGTGAGCATCATTAGTCCACGAACGCCGGTATAAGACTTTGCGTTCTCGTTCCATAGTGATTCCTGATAACTCACTGCAGCTAAAAATAACCAGTCTAGCTTGTGTTTGTCTGCGCTGGCCTTAAAAAAATCTACCCATTTAGGTAAGCGTTTTTCTATACGCTTAACAAATGCGAGAGCGTTGCCTTCGTCGACAGCGGGTTTGCTAAAATATTTTTCTGTGAGCGCAGCGATTTTTCCATCGTCTATAGACCGAGTAAGAAAACGATTGGCGGCATTAAATAAACTGTTATCTCCTGCCTGTGGAAATGCCCATGCGATATCATCTTCTTCGGCAAGTAAAAAAGCGATTCTTGCACGTGGAAATATCACGCTGTTGGTAATAAAGGTAGTTGAGTCAGACAGTGTGATATCTGCTCGCCCAGTGTGAACGAGCTCTAACATATCGGCCATATCGGAATTAGGTATTTCTCGCCACTGTAAATCGGGATAATTTTTTTGTAATTTATGTAATGTTGTTGCATGAGAGCTATTCGCAACCACGGCAATATCTTTATCCAATAAGTCTTCAATGGTTTTTGGCTTACGCATATCCCGTTGATAAATGATTTGTTGTGTTGGGTGAAGATAGGGTATTGAAAAGCGAATACTTTTTTCTGAAGGGTGCTTTTTTTCATTAGGAATGGCAATTCCGGCTGCAGCGAAATAGCCATTGCCATTACTAATGCTCTCTACAATCTCTTCGCGATTAGCTACATCGATAATGCTGAGCTCTACACCGAGCTCTTCCGCAAAAGCATAAGCTAGCTCGTATTCGAATCCTGTATTGCCAAAAGGGCCTTCATAAAAAGTTGATGGTCCATTGGAAGAAACAATGGGTAAGACACCACTGTTTATAATCTTTTCTAATGCCGTTGGTGGAGTGCTACTAGTGAGTAATAATGGCATGGCACAAAGAACACAGGTGCCTAAAAAAAGAATAATAGGGTTTGCAGAGCGGGTCTTGGAGTCTGTGGTTGATGTACTGTCGCTCATTAATCTTTCAGGCTCCGTTTTATAGCTATTTAACCGCTACTTGTGACAACTGTTAACGTGTTATTGATAAACAGGCTATTCAGTATAACCGATTGGCCTACTATTGAGGCTGATTCTTTAATTGGATAAGCAATAAATGAGGCTGATAAAAGCATAATAGGGATATCTGTAAAAGAGTGAATACATTTAGGTTGCTATTCATTATCACCTCGCTATTTTTACTGCCTAATCAGCATAAAATCCAGTACAATATCGCCTTTTTTGGGACGGTAGAAATAATCCAATTAGATATTGCTCCAATACCGCTTTGTTTCTTGTCCCATATCAAGTGATTCTACGTTAAAAGGCCGCCAATCAACATGTTGACTCTTCCGGGCGCAGCAGCGCTTTCATCATTTCGTATCGAAAAAATCCTTCATGACCTACGCGAGATAGCACCAGAAATTACCGGTGTTTTTGGGCGCTATACCCATTTTGTCGATCTTGCTGGTGAGCTAACGAATAGTGAGCTAGAAACGCTTCAGCAATTATTAAAATATGGCCCCTTAGATACGGAAGTGCAAGGTGATGAGGCTGAAGAGCATGCATTTTTTGTTGTCATTCCTCGTGCGGGCACTATCTCTCCGTGGTCATCGAAGTCGACGGATATTGCGCATAACGCTGGTTTAACACAGGTTAAACGTATTGAGCGCGGTATTGCTTACTCTGTATACGGCGCTAACTTGTCAGCGGAGCAATACACACAGCTCGCTCAGTGTTTACATGACCGTATGGTAGAGAGTGTATTACCTGATATTGCATCTGCTAGTGCGCTGTTTGATGAGCATAGTCCACAAGCACAAACCGAAGTGGATGTTTTACAGGGCGGACGTGATGCCTTAGTCACTGCAAACCGTGAGCTAGGTTTGGCGTTAGCCGACGATGAGGTTGATTATCTGGTAGATAGCTTTCAACGTTTAGGCCGTAACCCAGTCGATGTTGAATTAATGATGTTTGCACAAGCGAACTCGGAACATTGTCGCCATAAAATCTTTAATGCTTCATGGACTTTAGATGGTGAAGAGCAAGCCTTGTCATTATTTAAAATGATTAAAAATACCAATGAGTTAGGCGGCGATAATGTGTTGTCGGCCTATTCCGATAATGCGGCTGTCATCAGTGGTGCAACGGCGGGGCGTTTTTACCCTAATGCCGAAAGTAAGGTATATAGCTACAAACACGAACCTATTAATATCTTAATGAAGGTTGAAACCCATAATCACCCCACGGCGATTGCGCCTTTTGCGGGTGCGGGCACCGGTTCTGGTGGCGAAATTCGCGACGAGGGTGCAGTAGGGCGTGGCTCTAAACCAAAAGTGGGTTTAACTGGTTTTACGGTATCTAACTTACAGATTCCGGGTTTTCAGCAACCGTGGGAAGTGGATTACGGTAAACCAGAGCGCATCGTCACTGCACTCAATATTATGTTGGAAGGCCCGATAGGGGGCGCTGCTTTTAATAACGAATTTGGCCGTCCTAATATTTGTGGCTATTTTCGTACCTTCGAAGATAACTTTGATGGCGAGCGCCGAGGCTATCATAAGCCGATTATGTTGGCGGGCGGTTACGGTAACATCAAAAGCGAACACGTTGAAAAACCACCATTTGCAGCAGGTGCAAAACTGATTGTATTGGGTGGCCCAGCCATGTTGATTGGTTTAGGTGGTGGTGCGGCATCATCAATGGATTCTGGCTCCTCATCTGAAGATTTAGATTTTGCTTCGGTACAGCGACAGAACCCAGAAATGGAGCGCCGCTGCCAAGAAGTGATTGATCAGTGTTGGCAGTTAAGTACGGCTGAAGAGGGGGATCAAAACCCTATCGCGTTTATTCATGATGTAGGAGCCGGTGGTTTATCCAATGCGTTCCCTGAGTTAGTGAAAGACGGCGGCTGTGGTGGCGGTACTTTCGAGTTGCGTAATGTGCCTAACGATGAGCCGGGTATGAGCCCATTGGCGATCTGGTGTAACGAATCCCAAGAGCGTTATGTTTTAGCAGTCACCCCTGAAAACCTTGCTCGCTTTGAAGCAATTTGTCAGCGTGAGCGCTGCCCTTATGCAGTGGTAGGTGAAGCAACAGCAGAAGAACAATTACGAGTGAATGATACGCTGCTGGCCTCAACGCCAGTAGACTTACCAATGAATATATTGTTTGGCAAAGCGCCAAAAATGCATCGTGCTGCCGATGCGCACAAGGCTAAAACCCAAGTTTTCGCTTCCGAAAAAATCGACCTTAGCGATGCGATTGATCGTGTTATTCAGCACCCTTCAGTGGCGAGCAAATCATTTTTAATCACTATTGGTGACCGCTCTGTGACAGGGCAAGTAGTACGGGATCAGTTTGTCGGCCCATGGCAAGTGCCAGTTGCGGATTGTGCGGTTACCACCTCGGCTTACGATACCTATGCTGGTGAAGCCATGTCGATGGGTGAGCGTACCCCAATGGCATTAATTAATGCACCGGCTTCAGGGCGTATGGCCATTGGTGAGGCAATTACTAATATCGCCTCTACTCGTATTCATAGCCTGCGTGAAATCAAACTATCTGCTAACTGGATGTGTGCAGCAGGGCATCAAGGTGAAGATGAGAAACTGTATCGCACCGTAGAAGCTATCGGCATGGAATTATGCCCAGCGCTAGGAATGACCATTCCGGTAGGTAAAGACTCCATGTCGATGCGTACTGCGTGGCAAGATAGGGTGAATGGTAAGACCGAA
>AEVK01000070.1 GCA_000209515.2 gamma proteobacterium IMCC1989 | reverse complement strand
GAGAAGATACCGCACCAAGTGGCGACAGCAGAATACGATGAGCTAAACCGCGTGAAGCGAGCGTACGAACAGGATCGTTACGACATCACCTACGAATACGATGCCGAAGGCAATCGTCGACACGTGAGTAGTGAATATTTTGATTTATTGCGTAACCAGCATTCCCAACAAGACTTCTATTATCGTTACGACAATATGAATCGCTTTACCGTCACCATGGGTAGTAAAGATGCTCAAGGGAATATTGTGCACGGTAATACCGGTTACAGTATTGGCTACAATGCCTTAGGGCAGCGAGTGAGTGCGACCAGCCAGTTGCGTAGTACTAATGGTTCGTCAACTTACAGTCGCGAGCAGTATCAGTTTGATGCGAATGGCGCGATGACCAACTTCTATCTAGACACCAGCAACGACGGGGTTAACAACCAAAAATTACGTAGTCGTCGAGTGAACGATGCGACAGGTAAGTTGGTCAACTACCTAGAGTACAATACCAGCGG
>AEVK01000071.1 GCA_000209515.2 gamma proteobacterium IMCC1989 | reverse complement strand
AAGCGCTAGGCTTTCGCAATAATAGACTCTAAAGCTTTCTCTTTTTGGCTCGCTTTTTCGCGAATATGGCGCTCTAAATCATCAATTAGCGTTTCTTTAGCAATCTTTTGACTTGGCTTTCCATCGATATATAAAAGATTATTGGGCGTGCCCCCCGCCAAACCAAGGTCAGCCTCTTTTGCTTCACCAGGCCCATTAACTACGCAGCCAATAACAGCAACATCCATTGGTACAACAATATCTTCTAAACGTGTTTCTAAGGCATTCATTGTCGCGATCACATCAAAGTTCTGTCTAGAGCAACTCGGACAAGCAATAAAATTTATGCCTTTGCTACGCAATTTCAAGCTGCGAAGCATATCCCATGCGACTTTAACTTCTTGCACTGGATCTGCGGCCAATGAAACGCGCATGGTATCGCCAATACCGTCCATCAGTAGGATGCCTAAACCCACAGAAGATTTCACTGTACCCGAACGCAAACCTCCTGCCTCGGTAATACCCAGATGTAGCGGTTGGTCAATACGTGTTGCTAATTGCCTATATGCTTCAACTGCCATAAAAACATCAGATGCTTTTACACTTACTTTAAAATCGTGAAAATTTAATTTATCGAGTATATCAACATGACGCATAGCGGATTCAACCAGCGCTTCAGGAGTAGGCTCGCCATACTTTTTCTGTAAATCTTTTTCTAAAGAGCCCGCGTTTACACCGATACGAATAGGGATATTCAAATCTTTTGCTTTGTCTATTACCGCGAGAATGCGTTTTTCTCTACCAATATTTCCGGGGTTAATACGTAGACAATCCACACCTAAATCCGCTACTCGTAGAGCAATTCGGTAATCAAAGTGAATATCTGCAACAAGGGGCACATCTACTTGCTTACGAATTTCGCCAAACGCATCGGCTGCTTCCATGGAAGGTACAGAAACACGAACGATATCTGCACCTGCCTGCTGTATGGCTTGAATTTGACCAACCGTTGCCACCACATCTGTGGTTTCGGTATTTGTCATACTTTGTACGCTAATAGGTGCATCACCACCGACAGGAACATTGCCCACCATAATCTGTCGAGACTTACGGCGTTTAATTGGGGATTTAAAATGCATAAATATACTACTCGTTAGTATTCGTTATCCGCCAACAGTTAAACGTATGGTTCTACCATCCGAACTATTTGCTAGATCAATTGGTTTATCATTAAAACGTAAAGTCGCACCATTGATGTTACCCAAAATAATAGAGAACGGTGAACGTCCCTCTACAAGTAATTCGCTATTCGCTTTACGGATACTAGATACAATGGTTTTATTCGTTGCATCGATTACCTCAACCCAACACGCTTCTAAAAATGTGAAATAGAGAAGATCATTTACCAACGAAGCCTCTGTAGTAAGCGCTTTAGGTAAATCAAGCTCAGGCGCGGTGTTAGCGAGACTCACACTAATTTCAGCTGCCTCAGATAGATCGTCTAAACTTGAATCCACGGAATCATTAAGTAAATCGCCATGCTGTTCCTGCTCTATCGAAGTGTTAATAACATTTTGTGCTGGCACATCAATAGCCGAGGAGGTATTGTCGATATTAGAAGAAGTAGACGAGTTTTCTGGCAAGCTTTCAGTAGGAGTTACATCTTTCCATTGTTGTTGCAACTGAATTAGAGACTCCACTGGCTCGATTAAATCTTTAGCTGTAGGCTCACTCTCTTCAGGCAGCTGAGTACCGTTAGACACCTCTTCAGACGCTTCATTTAATAATGAGCCACCTTCATCAAGGTCGACACCTAAATCACTTCCAGATAATAACTCACCAGATTGACCAAGCTGCTCTTCTACTTGAATCGATCCATTTAAAACAGTTGTATCTGCTGGCAAATACCCTTCTAACTCAATGTCATTCGACAAAACAAACCAGGCAGCAATGATAAACGCAGCCAAGGCATAGGGTAACCACCATTTTTTGCTCGGCTGAACGCCCTCTTGGGAACCTGCGCCTTCTACACCGCCACTAACGAATTGGCGTTGAGAATCGTAATAATAAAGAACATCGCTTGCTGGAAGGTCAACTAATTTAGCGTAGTTTTTGAGATAGCCTCGAAGGAATATCTCAGAAGAAAAAGGAGTGTCGTCATCCGCTTCTAAAGCCTTCATTTTACTGACGGATAGTTTTAAGGTTTCTGCACACTCTTCTATGGTTAAACCTAACTTTTCTCTACGCTCAGCAAGAACTTGACCGGCGGTTAGCCGTTTTTTATCAGTGAGTGAAGCGCCAGAATCATGGCTGTTCATTATTTATTTACCGCCTTATTATTATCAGTTGCTTTTCAGCAATTCATTTTTATACGACAAGTACTCTTTTGAGTATGGATGCAAATTGCGTAATGCTAGAGCGTAACTCGCCTCGTTATCCTTATTACCAAAAATTCTTTCGATGCGTATACCAAGCCATAAACTACGTGCAGTGCGACCTGAGATATCCATATACCTGTCTAGATATTCTTTAGATTTTGCATAGTTATTTTCATCAAAATACAGCTCTGCCAACTCTATCATAGGCAAAGATAGCTTATTGTCGATGTTTGTCGCATGATCAAATAAAGACTTAGCTTTAATTTTTTTATCTAACATCAATGCTGTCTGCCCCATGTAGGTCAGCGCTAGTGCTCGCTGCTGAAATGAAACATCTTTCGTTGCTATTTCAAAGTATCTATATGCCTCTTCATAACGCTCTTGTTCAAACAAAAATCGACCGTAGCTCACATTTGCCTGAGTAAATTCAGCATCCTCTTTGATTGCACGCAAGAATGATGTCTCAGCCAATGACATTTCACCCGTCAATTGATACAGCATTCCTAGGCCATTATGTGCTGGAGCAGAATCAGGCTGTAAGCGAAGTGCCTTTTCTAAGTGACGGCGTGACGCCTCCCTATTATCTTTTTGCAAATAGGTCAGACCTAAGTTCAGGTGTGCATCGTGTGCTTTTTCAGGATTGGGAACGGGTGCATTGCCTGTATTAGTCGTCACACAAGCTGAAAGCGAGACAATCAAACTAAGCACTATACTAATAAAGAAAAGACGAGTGAACACAACTATTATGCCTCTATTGTTAAAATGATTTTTATGGCGGCCACAATATGTCGTTATGATGTCCATTTTATGGGGGCTGCTTCGGATTCACTATCTTGCTGCTTTTGTTTATTCAGCTCATCTTTATTCAACTTAGCTAGGTGGCGAGCACTGCGAGAAGTCAGATCATTAATATCTCCCGCTAACTGGCCACACGCAGCATCAATATCATCACCGCGAGTCGTTCTTACTGTTGTTGTAAAGCCTTCATTAATTAAGATGTTTTGAAAATTTCTTAATGCATTATTACTAACACGCTTGTAATTGACCAAATCAAAAGGGTTAAATGGAATTAAGTTAATCTTGACAGGGATTTCTCGCAAAAGTTCCGCAAGCTCATAAGCATGGTGCGGACGATCATTTACTTGATCAATCAAGGTATATTCAATCGTCATTTTTCGTCTATTGTCAGGCAAGCCATCAATATAGCGTTTAGCTGATGCTAACAATACCGCGATAGGATATTTTTTGTTGATAGGAACCAATTCATTACGCAATGCATCGTTTGGCGCATGCAAGGAAACAGCCAAACTCACGTCACAATGCTCTCCTAAACGGTCTAGTGCAGGCACCACTCCTGATGTGCTTAAAGTCACTCGCCGTTTTGATAAACCATAAGCATTGTCGTCCATCATCAAATTCATGGAATCGACAACATTATCAAAATTAAGCAACGGTTCGCCCATTCCCATCATCACGACATTCGTCACCGTACGATCGGCTTTAGGGTCAAGCTGGCCGTATGATTTGGCTGCAATCCAAACTTGACCGATAATTTCAGCGGCAGTCAAGTCACGGTTAAAACCCTGTTTTCCTGTGGCACAAAAACTACAATCCAAGGAACAGCCTACCTGTGATGAAACACACAGCGTCCCTCTATCTCCGTCAGGAATAAATACTGTTTCAACAACATTGTCACCAGAGACTTTTATTAAAAATTTACGGGTGCCGTCAACTGAATCCAGCTGTTTGATAACCTCTGGAGCACGAATCTCTGCAATGCGACTAAGCTTTTCTCGAAGGGGCTTACTAATATTTGACATAGCGCTGAAATCATCAACGCCATTTTGGTGAATCCATTTTTGCACCTGGATAGCACGAAATTTCTTTTCGCCTATGGACTCAAAAAATGCAGTCAGCTTTGATGTCGATAAACCCAACAGATTTATTTTTTCGGGCATTTCTGTATTCACTATAGCACCGTCAACATCAATTACTTTCTGCATTTAAGTTAGCTCACACACGTGGGCAAAGTTCTTCACTAGCAAAGAAATAGGCAATTTCACGTGCTGCTGATTCAGGAGAGTCAGAACCATGAACTGCGTTTGCATCGATTGACTGAGCAAAATCAGAGCGGATAGTACCTGCTTCTGCTTCTTGAGGGTTAGTAGCGCCCATTAATTCACGATTTTTCAATACCGCGCCTTCACCTTCTAATACTTGAACAACCACTGGACCAGAAGTCATAAATTCAACCAATGGGCCGAAAAAAGGACGCTCGCTATGCTCTGCATAGAAACCTTCTGCCTGCTCTTTTGATAAATGAAGCATTTTTGCAGCAGTAATGGTTAGGTTTGCTTGCTCGAAACGAGCAATAATTTCGCCTATTACGTTTTTAGCAACGGCATCAGGTTTAATGATAGATAGTGTGCGTTGAACAGTCACAGAATTCTCTCTTAATATAGGTTATGAATGAAATACATATTGGGTAAATAACTGGAATATACCAGTCAACCCTCAGGGGTCGCCATTCTAAGGATTTATACAAGTGACAGCAATAGTATGGGTGAATTTATTATCGGTTGACGACCACTACTAGCGAAGCAAACAATAAAAGGGTCAATAAAAACTAGAAAACATACTAACGATCAGGAAAGCACACACCAAGAAGACTTCCTTTTAAGCTCTTAAAGTAATAAAAACAGCAAAAAGCATAATTAAAGGAGTTAAAAAACACTCTAAAAAATGATTTAGGTGACACAAAAAAAATATTTGTCAATTATATTTTACATTTATAGCTAAAAAAGATGATACTTAGACATAATAGTCATAGCGAACCACGAATATGCCGCCGGTAAACGCTGATCAAAGGGTCTTGAAGTAATATGTCTATCAAAAAAGTCGCTGAAATTGCAGGTGTGTCTATTGCCACCGTGTCGAGGTTTTTCAGTAAACCAAACCTTTTAAAACAAACTACCTACGAAAAAGTCAAAAATGCAGTAGATGCTGTAAATTACAAGCCAAACACCTTGGCGCAAAATTTTAGACGAGGAAAGTCGGGGTTAATCATAGTCGTGGTTTACCGCATAGGTAATCCGATATATGAAAATTTCACCCACGCTATCACCACCACCGCCCAAGCTAAAGGCTATGACGTGCTTATCAAAGAAAGCAGCCAAGCCCCTGTCACCGTTAAATACTATCAAGACATGTTAAACAGCAAGCAGGCGGACGGATTAATCGTCATGACGGATATGCCACAGGCTAATCGAAAAACCCAAGAAATTTTGCAACAATTACCTATTGTTTTTATTGAGGGAGCTAATCACAAAGATCTATCATCTACCCAATATTTAGGTTTAGATAACTATAGAGCTTCACTAAAGGCCACTAATCACTTAATTTCTTTAGGGCATCAACATATCGTTTGTATCAGCCCTGAAGCCATCAACACTGCCTACATGCAACGCATTAAAGGATATTCCGACGCAATTAAGCAAGCCAACTTCAAAACAGAGAAAGTTTTATACGCCTGCCAGCAACCCTGCAATTTGCCTATTTTGCTCGAACAGGTATTTTCTACACACCCAGCCACCACCGCGATTTTTTGTGTTGATGATGACATTGCTATTGATATCATGCCTTTGTGTAAAGCGGCAGGACATCAGATACCCAACAACATATCTATTATGGGGTTTAATAATATTCGTTACGCCTCTAAAACCAGCCCTCCTTTATCGACTGTAGAGCTTCCGCTCGCTGACATTGCACATCATGCTATTCAACTTCTTTGCAACAAAATAGACCCTACTTATGGCCCCTCTGTTAAACAGGCAGATCAGACAGCTAACCCATCTAAATTTTCCAACTTTATCAACTCACCTACCCTTCTTAACTCCCCCAACTACCCTCCTTTTCAATTAATTTTGCGCGGGTCAACAGCTAAAGCGCCCTCTTAAACGAAAACAACTCTTGACACAAAGACTCATTTGACCGAATGTAAACGTTTCCAATATAATATTTGGCACTAAAATCATCATTCGACAGACCAATAAGTACTAAGAGTGGATTATGACGAACCTTGAGACCGTTGTTTATATCGAAAACAGTTGTAACGGCCAGCCGGTATGGATCGATACTCAATCCTCTCTGTTTTGGATTGAACATAACCAGCAAAAACTATATCAGTACCACGAACCTAGCAAAACAGTCACCGATTGTGAGCTAGGCCAAGCTATTCTCAGCCTATCACCGAGTATTAAAAATGGATTTATCGCCACATTAAAGGATGGCGTTGGCTTTTTTGATATAAAAACCCGCAAGGTTTCTTATATTTCGAAACCTGAGCCCTTTTTTAGTGACTTTCAATCCACAGGGGGCATTGCTGATTCACAAGGCAATTACTGGACAAGCACTAGCATTTCCAGCAAGGGGCGCAGACAAAGTCATATATATCAACTCTCTCCCGGCCTGTCCATCGACCGCTTTAGCCATGAAGGTATAGAATCTGCCGCAGAGCCAGCATTTTCTCACGACGGCAGGACACTTTATCAAAGCACTAAAAATGGCCAGCATATCTATGCTACGAAACTGAATAATGAGCTGCAGCCTATATCTACTGATGTTTTTTGCCGCATCTCAAAGTCAGAAGGACAGCCTCACGGACTTTGCGTCGATAGCGAAGATAATCTATGGGTATGCCACTTAGGTGGAGGACTTATAAGTTGCTACGACAAACAAGGGACAAGAATTGAAAAAATTAACATTCTTGCCCCTAACGTTATGCATTGCACTTTTGGAGGGGAGAACTTAGACACACTATTCATCGCGACCAACGGAACGGGCTACGACCAATATCTTTCAAAAAAACAATCAATGACTGGCTGTATTTTATCCATTAACGTAGGCGTGAAAGGTTTAAAAGCTAATTACTTTTCTGGCTAGCTAACGACTTTCGATGCAGCTTCTACGCCCCCGGAACAGCGCCTAGGTATAAACACTACATCATTGGACTAACGAACTAAATTTAAAGCTTAAAACCCCAAAAAACACTAAGAAAAACACTAAGGGAAGAGCGTCAGATAATGTCACTCTTCCCAACAAGCATATATATTAGTGGTTTTCAGATACCATATTAATCGTGTATTTAGGAATTTCTACTACCAAATCTTCGTCAGCAACTAAGGCCTGGCAACTCAACCTTGAATCAGGCTCTAAGCCCCACGCTTTATCTAGATAATCATCTTCTAGCTCATCCGCTTGCTCTAAAGAGTAGTATCCTTCTCGAATCAACACGTGGCATGTCGTACAAGCGCAGCTCATTTCACATGCGTGCTCTATATCAATACCATTGCGCAAGGCGGCCCTACAGATGCTCTCCCCTTTTTCCGCCTCTATCTCAAGGCCATTAGGACATATTTCTTCGTGGGGTAAAAAAACGATTTTAGTCATGCTTATATACTCAGATATAGAAACCGCAGCACTTATCACAAGGCTAAACAGTTTCAAATAATGTGTTAGTTAATTATTAAAACGGCGAAGGGTCGTAACCCAGTCCTCCAAAAAGCTATTAAGACATTGCATCATCCAAGGTTTTACCAGATAGCGCCTGCTTAATGCTGACATCCATACGACGAGCCGCAAACCCTTCAGACTCTTTGCCAATTCGATCAATCATTGACTTAATATCATCTCCGCTGGATTGCTGAGCAAGCGCTTCTAGCTCAACAATTAGGCCAGATAAATACTGATATTCTTCATCCGTTAATAACGCCCTTCCATTATCCGCTAATGCCGAACTCAACGATTCGATCACTCTACTCGCTTCGACTTGCTGCTCTCGCAAAGCGCGCGCGGCAATATCGGTTTGTGCATATTCGAATGACGATGTGATCATTTGGGCAATACTTTCATCATCTAACCCGTAAGACGGTTTAACAACTATAGAGGATTCAATACCCGTTGATTTTTCCATCGCCGAAACACCAAGCAAACCATCGGCATCCACCTGAAACGTGACTCTAATATGAGCCGCACCAGCGACCATCGGCGGAATACCGCGTAACTCGAAGCGAGCCAATGAACGACAGTCGTCAACAAGCTCCCTCTCACCCTGCAATACGTGAATCGACATAGCCGTTTGGCCATCTTTAAAGGTTGTAAACTCTTGTGCTTTCACTACTGGGATAGTGGTATTACGATTAATCACTTTTTCAACCAATCCGCCCATCGTCTCCAGCCCTAGAGATAATGGCAGAACGTCAAGTAATAATAAATCACTATCCGGCTTGTTGCCCACGAGTATATCGGCTTGAATCGCAGCGCCTACTGCAACCACTTTATCTGGGTCGATATCGACTAGTGGCGGCCGCTCAAAAAACTCTCCAATACGCTCACGCACACGTAAGTTTCTAGTCGAGCCTCCCACCATAACCAAATGATTTATTTCGTTTTTTTCTATTTTAGCATCTCGCAAAACCCGCTTACACGAACGAATAGTCGTTTGTATCAGAGGATCTATAATATTCGCCAACTGATCACGATCCAAGCAAATACTGTGCTGCTGATAAACACAAGTGTGGGAGATATTTTCCGTTAACCCTTCTTTTAAATCACAGGCAACAATCAGTAATTGCCTTTCTTCAGTTGGCGTGAGAGCTTGACTATCTAATGACAGCTCGGTGCATACCCACTCCATAATGGCGTGATCAAAGTCGTCCCCACCTAGAGATGAATTACCACCTGTAGCCAGCACTTCGAAGACGCCTTTTGATAGCCGCAATAACGACATATCAAAGGTGCCTCCTCCCAAATCGTACACAGCAATAACACCTGCATCTTGCTTATCTAAGCCGTAAGCCACTGCTGCTGCCGTGGGCTCATTCAGCAAACGTAAAACATGTAAACCAGCTAAACGTGCGGCATCTTTTGTCGCTTGGCGTTGCGCATCATCAAAGTAGGCTGGCACCGTAATAACAACACCATCAAGCTCACCGCCTAATGCATGCCTACCCCTTTCTGCTAAGACAGATAAGATTTCTGCAGAGACTTCGACCGGAGTTTTGGGGCCGTGGGCGGTATTAATAGCCACCACACCATCAGGTCGTTGGAAAAACTCATAAGGAAATGCATGTTGATTGGCATTATTTACATCGTCAACGTGCTTGCCCATCAAACGCTTAACAGAAAAAATCGTGTTTAACGCATCCTCTGCCGCCGCTATTTTTGCCTGCTGACCAACGACAGTAGATCTACTATCAGCGTGCGAAATATATCTTACAACCGATGGGAGCAATTGATTTCCTAGCTCATCCGATAAGACCTCTACCCTGCCATCACTTCCTTCACCCGCACCGCCTGCATTCAACAAGCTACCGTGAGCCGTCGCAACTAGTGAGTTGCTGGTTCCCAAATCAATACCTACCGCCCGCTTTTTTTCATTCGCATGCGGCTCAGGTGATTGACCGGGTTCTGATATTTGTAATAAAGCCATAAAAAATTAACTCTTTAATCAAAAAGTGCCGCTTCTGCGGAGTCGATTTCTTTCAACATTTTGACAACAAATTGCATCTTAGCAATTGTGTTTTTCGCTTCTAAAAACTCTTTATCTACATACTGCTGACTAAATGCCACTTCTAATTCAGCAAAAGCTTGCTTAACCGTCACCAGCAAGGCTTCTAACAACTCTTCTGCGCTGTCAGCATCACGATCACTTTTAATCTCTGCGAGGGACTCTCGCCACTCCATTTGCAAAAATAAAAACTGTCCGTCATTTACCGTTGTCGACTGATCATCGATCACTTCGCCAGCCAATAATAACAAATATGTTGCGCGCTCTACTGGCGATAACAACGTCTCGTAAGCAGTATTAATGTAGCCTGCAAATTGTACCGCCGTACGCTGCTCACTCGCAGGTTTATTGGCTGACTTATCTGGGTGAAATGTCTTTTGTAGATCTCGATAATTAGCCGACAGCACGCCCTTATCAATAAAAAAACCTTGTGAAACTTTCAATAAGTCAAAATAGTTTTGAGTAAAATCCATCGTAATACCTATAAACTCGCTACTGCTATAAAAACCGAACACCCCGAAATAAAAATGCCGGTACTAAATAGCACCGGCATTCATCGGAATAACGTATTTTACACGTGGAAACTTTCCCCACACCCACATTCATTTTTCATATTAGGGTTTTTAAACTCAAAGCCCTCATTGAGGCCTTCTTTCACAAAATCCATTTGCGTTCCATCTAAATAAACAAGACTCTTAGGATCAACAACTAAACTGAAATCACCCTGATCAAAAACATGATCGGTCTCTTCCAGACTATCAACAAATTCAAGTACGTAAGATAAACCAGAACACCCAGCGGTTTTAACACCCACTCGGATGCCCAATGCATTACCTCGCCCTTGTATTTGTTTACCTATATGGCTTTTAGCCACTTCTGTCATTGATATTGCCATTGCTATCTACCTACTCATACACCAACAAATATTAAGAACGTTTTTGGCGAACGTCATTAACCGCTGCTTTAATCGCATCTTCTGCTAATACAGAACAATGTATTTTCACAGGCGGCAAAGCTAACTCTTCGGCTAATTCAGTATTTTTAATTTGACTCGCTTCATCCAATGTTTTGCCTTTGACCCACTCGGTTAACAGTGAGCTAGAAGCGATAGCTGAACCACAACCATAGGTTTTGAATTTAGCATCTTCAATAATACCCTCATCGCTCACTTGGATTTGTAAACGCATCACATCGCCACAAGCAGGAGCGCCAACCATGCCAGTTCCTACATTATCCGCTTTATCGTCCATCTTGCCGACGTTACGTGGATTTTCATAATGATCAATTACTTTTTCGCTATAAGCCATGATACTTTCCTCTAGACTGCTCTGTACTATTAACGATTACCGGTGAAAAATACACACTGAAATCGTATGAAAATTAAATTAATGTGCTGCCCATTCGATAGTGTTTAAATCAATACCGTCTTGATGCATATCCCATAGTGGAGACAGCTCACGTAACTTGCTCACCGCCTGATGAAGCCGGAGAATCGCATGATCAATTTCTTCTTCGCTGGTAAAGCGCCCAAAACTAAAACGCAAAGAGCTATGTGCTAATTCGTCATTTAGCCCTAATGCGCGCAATACATATGAAGGCTCTAGGCTCGCTGATGTACAAGCAGAACCAGACGATACCGCTAAATCTTTCAACGACATAATCAACGACTCACCTTCTACAAAGGCAAAGCTGATATTCAAGTTATGCGGTACACGTTGATCTAAAGAACCATTAACATGCACCTCTTCTAAGTCTTTCACACCCTCAAGCAAGCGATTACGCATGGTTAATGCGTGAGCGTAATCTTTGTCTAACTCCAATTTAGCCAAGCGAAACGCTTCGCCCATGCCCACAATTTGATGCGTTGGTAACGTGCCTGAACGCATACCGCGTTCATGACCGCCGCCGTGAATTTGAGCTTCCAGGCGTACACGAGGCTTGCGGCGTACAAACAATGCGCCTACACCTTTAGGCCCGTAAGACTTATGACCAGAAAACGACATCAAGTCGACTTGCATATCTTCAACATTAATCGCAATTTTTCCTGTGCTTTGTGCTGCATCAACATGGAAAAAAACTTTTTTACTACGGCATACTTTACCAATAGAAGCGATATCGTTAATCACGCCAATTTCATTATTAACATGCATCAATGAAACGAGTGTCGTGTCTTCACGAATGGCATCGGCCACTTGTTCAGCAGTAATTAGCCCGTCACTATTAGGATCAAGGTAAGTTACTTCAAAACCTTCACGCTCTAACTGACGACAAGCATCTAGTACAGCTTTGTGCTCAATTTTTGAAGTAATAACATGCTTACCGCGCTTGTGATTAAACTGAGCAACACCTTTGATGGCTAAATTATTAGATTCAGTAGCTCCACTCGTCCAAACGATTTCACGCGGATCAGCGCCTACTAAATCCGCTACATTTTGACGCGCATTTTCAACGGCTTCTTCCGCCTTCCAGCCAAAATAGTGCGAACGTGATGCGGGGTTACCAAAATTACCCTCTATCGTTAAGCAATCAATCATCGCCTGAGCAACACGAGGATCTACAGGGGTGGTGGCAGAATAATCAAAATAAATGGGTAATTTCATAACACTCTCTAAATAATTCTTGAGTTTAGTATTTTAAATAATGACTTACAGGTTCGCCGCAAGATCCATGTCGACTTATCGTGCTAATCTAACGTTAACCTGCAATGTAGTATTCATTAATTATGCAATCTGTGACGACTGAATCACATCTATCTTATGTAAAGCACTCTCTATCACTTGACTATTGTTAGCCTGATCATTTTGAACTTGGCTATCTTGGCGCCGAGTCACCGCTTTAACGTCCCGGCGCTCAACAAGTTTAGCCAAACTAATGCTGTTCAAAAATTGGTGAATCTGATCACTAAGGTCAGACCATAAATGATGCGTAAGACACACTTCACCCTGCTGACAGTTACCTTTACCACCACAATTGGTTGCATCAATGGATTCATTTACCGCATCAACGATTTGGGCAATGTAAATAGTGTCTAAGGTTCTACCTAACTGATAACCGCCACCTGGACCGCGAATACTCGCCACCAAATCCGCTTTACGTAGCTTAGAAAACAGTTGCTCTAAATAGGACAACGATATTTCCTGCCGTTTAGAAATTTCAGACAAGCTCACAGGTCCTTTATCACTATGAATAGCCAAATCCAGCATGGCAGTCACGGCATAGCGACCTTTCGTGGTTAAACGCATAGCAAAAGCCTTTTACGAATAAAGAAGTACATCAATCAATGGGGCAATTGTGCAATAACCAACTATTTTAGTCAAGTAAATAACCTAGTATCTTACTAGGTTATTAGGTACGCGCTACAGCGTTCTATTTTATTGCCTTGTCTTCATTCGTACGCACTTCCAAATCGTTTAGTTTTTTCTCGGTGCGATACACAAAGTTTTGCATGGCCGTCAGCACTCCACGAAGAATATTAAGCTCCATTTCGTCCAAACGAACACGACTATATAAACGGCGCAGTCTCGTCATCGTTTGTCTTGGGTTCTCAGGCTCTAAAAAGCCCACTTTCTCCAAGGTTGACTGCAAGTGTTCATAATAATGCTCTAATGCATTATTTTTCGCGGGGGGCATATCCCAATCATCAAAATGAATGGGTTTACCTTGTTGATTATTTAAACATGTCATCCGTACTTCGTAGGCGATAACCTGCACTGCAGCTGCAAGATTAAGAGAGCTATAATCAGGGTTAGATGGGATATGCACATGATAATTGCATTTATGTAACTCTTCATTTGTCAGCCCCCTATCTTCACGACCAAACACAATAGCGACAGGATGAGTACTTGATTCATGATAACTACGGTCTGCACATTCTCGCGGTGTCACTAACGGCCAAGGAATACGGCGCGCGCGCGCACTGGTACCAATCACTAAACCACAATCTGCAATTGCATCATCTAGCGTGTCCACCACCGTCGCCGACTGCAAAACATCAAGCGCATTAGAAGCTCGCCACTCAGCCCTCTCTGAGGGGTAATCTTTAGGTGATACAAGGTAGAGTTCGGTCAATCCCATGTTTTTCATGGCTCGGGCAACACCACCGATGTTGCCGGGATGAGATGTATTTACCAATACAATGCGGATGGACTGCAAAGCCTTAATAGATTCAGGGGATAAAACAGATTGGTCATCAGTCATAGTCAATTCAGCCACAAGCAAAAATAATAAACAGTATGTAAAAGCCGCGCATTCTAACAGACTCAACAGCAATACTTAAAACGTAATTCACCTATGCTAGCCCTAAGTAGTACGGCGCCTATACTTTTCACGCCATAAGCCTACTCATAGCCAATTCACAACAAAGAAGATTCACCTTGCTTGCTGGCCACACTGCCAAACCCTCTTCATGCGAACCTTGATTTTTTACAACCATTAAGCATACAACCATTAATCAGTACAAAGTTGTATAATCATCCGCTATACTGCGCGCCTGTTACACGGTGTCCTTTTGCTTTCCATCTAGCAAGGTCCGAACAACTGACAAGCTTACTCAGCGAACCCGCTTCGTTGACGTTTTTTGACAATATCCCATTTGCTATCGAGACTGAATCTATGGAACCCATGATTACCGTTGCACTTAATGCTGCTCGCAAAGCGGCATTACTGCTAGAAAAAGCCACTCAACACCGCGGCCCTCAAATGATCGAGTTAAAAAGTCGCAACGACTTTGTTACTGAAGTTGATAAAGCCGTAGAAAAAGAAATTATTTACAATCTTCGAAAAGCTTACCCTACACACTGTTTTCACGGTGAAGAAGGGGGTTATATTGAAGGCGAAGATAAAGATAGCGAATGGATTATTGATCCTATTGATGGCACCACCAACTTTATTAACGGTATCCCCCACTACGCCATATCTCTAGCTTACTTGCATAAAGGTAAGATTCAGCACGCGGTCATCCTAGATCCAAGCAAACAAGAAGAATTTACTGCAAGTCGCGGAAAAGGGGCGGCATTGAACGACCGTCGCTTACGCATCACGCCACGCCCTAGCTTGGAAGGTGCTCTAATTTCAACAGGCATTCCATTCAACGGGTTTTCTTTCGACAATATAGATGCTTATTTAGCGACACTAAAAGAGATTGCAGGCCAAACTTCAGGCATTCGCCGAATGGGTGCAGCATCGCTGGACTTGGCCTATGTCGCTGCTGGCCGTTACGATGGTTTTTGGGAAATGAACTTAAAGCCTTGGGATATTGCAGCGGGACTTTTACTTGTGCAAGAAGCCGGTGGTTTTGTCAGCGATTTCAAAGGCGGTAACTCGATGCTAGAAAGCGGTAATGTTGTTTGTGGCTCACCAAAAGTATTTAAACCACTACTCCAAATTGTTGGCAAACATATGCGTGATATCTAATTACTATTAACCGTGCTGTTCAATAATTAGCGCGGCTAAAGCGCACCATATCAGTATTAGCATAGCAGTAGCGCCATATCGAACTTGATTTCGTATGGCGCATTTTTATATTACCCCTCACTTTTTTCTGCCTGTTTAAACCAACAAAAATTGATTGAGCCGACTCACTAATGAGTTAATATTGACAGGCTTTGTTAGATATTCATCAAAACCTGCATCCTTACCTTTTTGAATATCGAATGGCATGGCATTCGCAGATAAGGCAAGCACGGGAATATGCTGAATGATTTTATCGGCTTTAATCAGCTTCACTAAATCTATACCACTGATATTTGGAAGATTAACATCTAGTAGAATAAGGTCAGGTAACTGCTGACGTATTCTATGCAAACCGACCAAAGGATCTGAGCAACAATCCAAAGCTATTTGAGAGTGCTCAGCTAAGAACTCTCTCATCAGATATATATTAGGTAAATTATCTTCAATATAAATTAAGGACTGTCGGCGTCTAAATGTCGCCAACTTAATATTTTTACTCGCTAATGAATCATTGAGTAAATTATTTTGCACTATGCTTTCATCTAAAACGTACGCACCTTGATCATCAGCAATAGGATTGGCAACGGGCAATTCAATAGTAAATCCAGAACCACTTTGAAGCTCATTCTTTACAACGCCATCATTTTTCCCCGCCACACCCTTCATATCATTAAGATTATAAACAGCATCGTGATAAGACAACGTGCCTTGCATTTTTTCAACCAACTCTTTAGTGACAACCAAACCTATGCCACTCCCTTCGACCGCAGAGTGTTCCGCACCCAAGCGATTAAAAGGCTGAAAGAGTTGCTTTTGTTTTTCCGAACTTATTCCACTCCCCGTGTCTTCGACGATAATACACACGCTATTTTTTTTCTGCTTTAATGAAACAAAAACGCTGCCATTATCAGTGTTATATTTTACGGCGTTATTAATAATATTTAACAAGCATTGCTTTAAGCGCATACTATCTGCATAGACACAAATAGTATCCGCATCCGAATCTATAAAATGCAGATTTATCCCCCTCTCCACAGCTAATGGGGATACGAATGCAAAACAGTCTTGTATTATTCGCTTGGGCAATACGGGCTCAAGCATCAACGTAATTTTCCCCGCCTCTACTTGCGCTAAATCCAACACATCGTTAATCAATCTTAATAAATGTTCGCCTGCCGAATAAATTTGCTTAGCGCTTTCTCGTTGAGAAGAAGGCAGGCTAGAATTATTAACCGCCAATTGTGAGAAGCCCATGATGGCATTTAATGGTGTGCGCAACTCATGGCTCATGCTCGAAAGAAAAGTTGATTTAGCATTATTCGCTTTTTCAGCTTCGTTTTTTGCTTTACGTACGCGCTTTTCCGCTTCTTTCACAGCGGTGATATCAATATTAATTCCTGACATCAGTATGGCTCGGCCAGCACCATTAAAAATAGCCTGCCCACGCGATCGCATCCAAAAAATTCTTCCCTCATGATTAAACATTCGATATTCGACATCGAAGGGATCTTTTAAAAAGAAATGTCGCTTCATGGCCCGCTGAGCATTTAACAAATCATCAGGGTGTATATGTGAACGCCAGATAGATAAACGTTCATTTTCAGGAAGGGAATCAACCTCTTCTTCGGTATATCCCAAATGCTGCCAACAACTGTGTGATGTATGAAACAAACCATCTTCGTTATTGTCGCCAATCGACCATTCCCATATACCATCGTTAGAGGCGGCAAGAATTCTTTCATGACGCGCTTCAGAAAGCCGCAACGCTTTTTCCGTATCTTTTAAATGGGATAAATCGAAGTTAACGCCGGACAAATAAGTGACTCGGTCGTTTTCATCTCGGGTAGAGCTAGCGCAAGCCTGTGTCCACCAATAACGGCCATCTTTTGCTTTGATACGATAGACCATATCAATAGGCGTATTAAACCGAAGGTGGTTTAGGACAACTTCAGATACCATTTTGAAGTCATCGGGATGGACGTACTCTTGGACATTCTCAACACAGGTGACCGCCTCCTCAATAGTCATGTAGCCTAACTTCGACCAGAAGCTCCCACCACAACTATAACTATTGTCGTGTAAGCCCCACTCCCAAAATGCATAGCCACTACCATCCAATACACGCCTATAGCGGGCTAAAGCTTGCTGTAGCACTTCTGGGGAGCGAGAGAGTATGTCGTCTTCCGGTAACCATAGGCTCATAAGATATTCCTTCTTCGCTTTATTATTCCATTCAAATAATGCCGATTTTTCTTATACTTGGCAATCAAACAAATATTTAGCAGATATAAAAAAAGCGATATTATTAATATCGCTTTTAAAAAAAACTATTAACACAGCTTAGTATATTAAGGCATACCGTCTATTTCTTCAGAGCCCTCTTTCACCGGCACCATTAAATCTTCTTTACTAATATGCATCATTAATAAAATATTCGCCGCGACATAAACAGATGAGTAAGTACCAATAATCACACCAATCATTAACGCAATAGAAAACGCATGAATTAATTCACCGCCAACAAAAAACAATGCCAGCAATACCAAAAATGTCGTTAACGATGTCACCAAAGTTCGACCTAATGTTTGGGTCAGCGATACATTAATCACCTCTAATGCATCGCCTGTACGCATTAAGCGAAAGTTTTCACGCATACGGTCGGACACAACAATCGTATCATTTAATGAATAACCAATAACGGCGAGCACAGCCGCAAGTACCGTCAAATCAAAGTCTAGGGAAAATATAGAAAAGAAACCCAGTACCACGATCACGTCATGAGCTAATGCAGCGACAGACGCAACCGAGAATTTAAACTGAAAGCGTAACGCTACATAGGCCATCACTATCGCTAAAGCGAACAACATACCAATGCCGCCTTGATCTCGTAACTCATCACCCACCTGAGGCCCTACAAACTCTGTACGCTTAATAATGACCTCAGAACCTGATGCATTACTCAATGTATTAATCAGTAATGTTTCGGTGAATACTTGTAAACCTTCCGCACTTAACACTGTGAAGTTATTATCCACTAGCGTAGAAATTGAGTATTGCTTCAACCCCATTTCACCAACGAAACCTTCAATATCCTGCCTTAAGGTTTCACTAGCATCGCTGAAACTAATGATTAGTGCTCCATTAGGTCGAGCTGGATCGTTACTGCCACTCACTACCTCAACCGAAACATTATCACTTTGTACCGAAGGAATAGCGGCTCCTAACTGAGCAACAACCAATTCTTCCCTACTCTGCTGTGTGGTTATTTTAACATCACGGTCGGAACCAAAATTCACCACGACAGCATCTTTAAAACCATTTTCTGCTAGCGCAGTGCGCACGTCTTCAAGGTTGGCCGCTTGACTGTATTGCGGCTCTATTTGTAAACCACCCGTAAAATCTAATCCGAACTGCAAGCCATTGATTGCCAAGGATGAGATAGAAGCGATGAGCAAGACAGCAGAAAATATCATTGCGATAAATCGTTGCCCCATAAAATTAATACATTTTTGCGCTGTATTGCTCTCATTACTGTTAGCTCTACCGTCAGCGCTGTTGTTAGCATTTTCTTTTAACACTTCTTTAGCTGTTTTTCTTTTAGACATTGCATCGTCTTCTTTTAAAGTATAAATAAACGCTCTATTGCCAACATGACTCAAGCACTAAAATTAACAAACTATATAATTAGATTGATAAGGTTTTCACCTGACGACTACCGTACATCAAGTTCACCACTGCACGCGTTCCCACAATCGCGGTAAACATGGAGGTCAAAATACCTATCGCCAAAGTAACCGCGAAGCCTTTGATCGGCCCAGTACCTATGCCATATAAAATAACGGCAACAATTAAGGTGGTAAAATTGGCATCTAAAATAGTGGTAAATGCGCGATCAAAACCAGCACTAATCGCCCCTTGCGGAGACAAGCCATTTTTGAGTTCTTCTTTAATACGAGAGAAAATCAATACATTCGCATCAACTGCCATACCTACCGTCAATACAATACCGGCAATACCTGGCAACGTTAATGTTGCACCAAATAGCGACATAATAGCGGTGAGTAATACAAGGTTAGCTGCCAATGCGATATTTGCAGCGATACCAAACAAGCGGTAATACACCAACATAAAAATTAAGACCAATGCTAAACCAAGCTGTACCGATAACACACCTAAACGGATATTCTCTTCACCTAATGACGGACCAATAGTGCTTTCTTGCACAAACGTCATCGGAGCGGCTAAGGCTCCTGCGCGCAATAGTAAGGCCAATTCGGATGCTTCTGCAGCGGAACCTAATCCGGTAATTTGAAAGTTAGCATTCAGTGCAGACTGAATCGTCGCAAGGCTAATAATTCGCTTCTCAATAATTTGTACCGGCTTGGCCAATATGTTGCCATTGGCATCCTGAGTACGAGTTTTATATTCTATAAATAGCACCCCTAGACGACGGCCTACATTTTTGCGCGTACCTCGATGCATTTTTGCACCGCCATCACTGTCTAGCGTAATGTTAACGTTTGGCTGGCTGCTTTCTGCATCAAAACCTGCCTGAGCACCCGAAACATTCGTTCCATTAATAACGGCTCTACGCTGAAGATATGCACCACCTGTTGCTAGCTGTTCACCCTCATCGCGATACTCGAATAACTCTTTAGAGGCGAGAGAGGCATCTGGTTCGGCTTCTAAACGAAACTCTAGATTCGCTGTTTTACCAATAATGCGCTTAGCTTCTGCGGTATCTTGAACACCGGGTAATTCAACCACAATGCGCGTACGGCCTTGGCGCTGAACGATAGGCTCTGAAACACCTAATTCATTTACACGATTGCGCAAAGTCGTTAAGTTTTGACCTACCGCGTAATCTTCAATATCGCTAATAGCCTGTTCAGTCATGGATGCACGAATATAAAAGCTATCAGCTTCGTCTGAGCGCTCAATTAAAAACGGGTTGGCCAAGGCTGATGAATCAGCCAATGCAGCACGAAAAACTGGCATCGCCTGATCACGAACATCAGCAGTAGAAAATTTAGCCACTATTTGGTTGTTAGCATTGATATCTACTGACTTGTAACGCAATTTTGCCTGTCGTAGCTGCCGCTTTAATTCGATAGGCATAGATTCTAAGCGGGTAGAAACTACCGCTTTAGTATCCACTTCCATTAAAAAATGTACGCCGCCAGACAAATCCAAACCAAGCTTCATTGGTGATGCACCCAGATCAACTAGCCACTGTGGTGTCGTCGGTGCCATATTGAGCGCGACAATATAGTCATCACCCAGCGCAGTCTTAATCACATCTTTCGCTTTTAGCTGCTGATTCTTATCTTTTAAGCGAATCAACGCATTTTTAGCGGTCACTGTCTCGCCAAAATACTCAATATCGCTTTCTGTTAAAGCCTTGGTCGCACGATTAATAGTTTGTTGATTAATCGATAATGCGCTTGAGGTGCCTGAAATTTGCACAGCGGGATCGGGGGCATACAAATTTGCCGATGAGTAAACAAGCGCTAGACCTAGCACAGCAACAAGCATCAGGTATTTCCACAACGGATAACGGTTAGGCATAACTCTCTCGGTCACTCTCTTTAGTCGTTTTTAGCGGTTTTTAATGAAAAAAGAGATTTGTCATTAAATCCCTCTTATCGGTTATTTTGTCAAAGTGGGCGATTATACCCATTTATCGGTCATTAGGTATGATTCTTACCTTAGTTCTTACTCTGGTTCTTTTTTCTAGTTCTTTTTTCTAGTTCTTTTTTATAGCTGTTTATTTTGGGGACTCCAATACCGCTATTCAACCTTTACAGTTAAAGGAGGAACCTCTTTACCGATACCTTCATAAAAGGTTTCTACAAAAGCCTCTAAACGATGTTCTGCAATCGCATCACGTAGTTTTTCCATCAACCGCTGATAATGTCTTAAATTATGTATCGTATTGAGCTGCGCACCCAATATTTCGCCGCACTTATCTAAATGATATAAATAACTGCGAGTAAAATTTTGGCAAGTGTAACAATCACAGGTCGCATCTAAGGGCTCCACTGAATGACGATGGACTGCATTGCGAATTTTGACCACCCCTTCAAAGGTGAATAAGTGCCCATTGCGTGCATTGCGCGTTGGCATCACACAATCGAACATATCAACCCCTCGCCTTACCGCTTCAACAATGTCTTCCGGCTTACCTACTCCCATTAAATAACGGGGTTTGTTCGCAGGCATTTGATGAGCAACATAACTTAGCACTTTCACCATCTCATCTTTTGGCTCACCAACAGACAAGCCGCCAATGGCATAGCCATCAAAATCCATTACCTCCAAACCATCTAACGATACTTGACGCAAATGCTCGTACATCCCACCTTGAATAATGCCAAACAAAGCCGAAGGATTACTGCCATGTGCCGCTTTACTTCTTTTTGCCCAACGCAGAGACAACTCCATCGAATCTCGCGCTTCTTTCTCTGTCGCAGGGTAAGGCGTGCATTCGTCAAAAATCATCACCACATCAGACCCTAACTCGCGCTGCACTTCCATCGACTTTTCAGGATCCATAAAAATTTTACTGCCATCAATAGGTGAGCGAAACGTCACCCCTTCTTCGGTAATTTTGCGCATCTTTCCTAAGCTGAATACCTGAAAGCCACCAGAATCAGTCAGAATAGGTTTATGCCACTGCATAAAATCGTGCAACGTACCGTCTGCTTGCTCTACACTGGTTAACTGATCATCTTCGGGGTTCAACTGCACATTGGCGGTCATAGGCTTTTTTTTCTGCGCCTTAATCACTTCCGTACCTGGACGCAGCATTAGATGAAAGGTATTACCTAGCACTATTTCTGCACCAATGGCTTCTACATCTCTTGGCAGCATGCCTTTTACTGTGCCATACGTACCCACTGGCATAAACGCTGGTGTTTCTACCGTTCCACGCGGAAACTTCATACGACCGCGACGAGCTAAACCGTCAGTGGTATCCACTTCGAACGTCATAGCGCATTTACGTGTATCTAATGAGCTTTCAGGAGGTTGAGTCATAATTTTTCTCTGTATGGCGCTAGCTAATATTTTAATAGCTCAATGATGAATGCCATATAAACAAATAAAGCCGCTGTTTATATGATGTTATAACAGTTATTTTCTGCTTTGATTTTTATAAAGTACGTTATACAACCCGGGGATTTAGCCATGATTTAAACGCGTAATAAACATAGCGTCACCATAACTAAAAAAACGATATCGCTGTGCGACGGCTTGTTGGTAGGCATGCATCGTATGCTCATAGCCCGCAAAAGCAGAAACCAACATTAACAGCGTTGATTCTGATAAATGAAAGTTCGTCACTAATGCATCAACTACTTGAAACTGGTAACCCGGCGTGATGAATATATCGGTTTCACCCTGAAACGGCATTAGCGTATCGCCATGACTATACTTTGCGGCAGACTCTAAACAGCGCATGCTCGTCGTTCCCACTGCCACCACTCGCCGCCCTTCTGCTTTCGCTTGATTAATGGCATCACACACATCGGCAGACACATCAATTACTTCGCTATGCATTATATGATCAGCGATATTATCAACCCTGACCGGCTGAAATGTTCCCGCGCCAACATGCAAGGTGACATAAACGATGATAATGCCTTTATCTGCTATAGCCTTCATCAATGATTCATCAAAATGCAAACCTGCTGTAGGCGCAGCAACAGCTCCCGGCTTGCAACCATATACCGTTTGATAACGTTCCTGATCGTCGGGCACATCCTCGCGTTCAATATAAGGCGGTAAAGGCATATGCCCTGCTTGCTGCAAGACATCCAGTGCTCCGTTCTCGCCAAAATCGACAAGAAACAAGGCATTATCCGCACCACAGCGCCCTTTTACGGTGACATCTACGCCATTATCTAAGGTGATAATCGTATTTGCCTTAGGCGATTTACTGGCTCGGATGTGCGCCCATACTTGCTGAGTGCCAATCAAACGTTCAACAAGAATTTCGACTTTACCGCCGGTCTCTTTTTGCCCAAATACCCTCGCAGGTATGACTTGAGTATCATTAAACACCATCACATCACCCGCCTGTAACTGGTGAATAATATCTGGAAACTCGTTGTGTTGTAGCGCACCCGTATTGCCTTCGAGACACAGCAAGCGGCTACCGGTACGTTCTGCGGCGGGAGTAAAAGCGATTAAATCTTCTGGAAGCTCATAAGAAAAGTCTTGGCGGCGCATATTTTGAAAAACTCAATAACGGTAGCGTGAACTGTAACGATGGAAACGTTAATGCACACTGAACATTGTAGAATATTAAATTGTGGACGATTAAAGGGGCGCAAGGTTATAGGAAATTCACTTAAATTTCTAGAAACACAATAAAGTCTGTTGACGGATGCAAAGCCGCTGTTATAATCCCGCCTCGCTTTGCCAGAGTGGTGTTGTGGTAGACACAGGAAATTCAAAATAAACAAGACCTTTTGAATCCAGGGCAAAGAGAAGCAACATTAAGAAATGCCAGAGTGGTGAAATTGGTAGACACAGGGGATTCAAAATCCCCCGCCCTTAAAAGCGTG
>AEVK01000072.1 GCA_000209515.2 gamma proteobacterium IMCC1989 | reverse complement strand
TTTTATTTCACGATCGAAGCCGTTCATCACCGACAACACCACGATAAGCGCGAGCGTACCTAGCGCCATTCCCAGCAAGGAAAAACCACTAATAAAGGAGATAAACTGATTACGGCGTTTCGCTCTGATATAGCGTAAACCGATAAAAAATGAGGTATTTATAGACATAAAGGCATTAAACGGAAAAAAGCCTTACATAACAAGCGCATTTCGTGAAATATCACCAATAGCGTCTATACTCAAAACACGAGGATTATTACTTATCAATTTTACTCACTACATCGTGGTACTAAATAATGTCTGAAAAACGCCAATTCTTTCGCATCCAACAAGATGTTATTTTTAACTTTTGCGCCGTCAGCAATGATGATGTGGTTCACAGTAGAGCTGAACAACACTTTGAACACAGCGACACACTGTGCTTATTTTCTGAGTTTCAGCAGATCAATGGACAACAAGCTCATTTAATGGCGCTTATAAAAGAAGAGAATCCATTAATCGCAGACTACCTTGGCGGCCTTAACCGTAAAATGGATTTGGTCTGCCAGCAAGTTTTGTCGGATCAATCTTCTGTCCACGACATAGACAGTGGCCGTATCGACATTAGCCAAGGCGGGCTTGCATTCTCGTCTGATGACTCAATCGGTGTAGAAAATTGGTTGGCATTAAAATTAATCTTCTTACCGTCCTACACTGGTGTTATCACCTACGGCCAAGTCACACGTAATGCGCTGCAAGAAGATGGCACTTATCTTATCGGCGTACGCTTTCATAATCTTGATGACGAGCAATCAAAGCTGATAGCCAAACAAGTTTTCAAGACACAGATTATCGAAAGACAGCAAACTTACGCTTTTCAACATTGAGACCATCCCTATTCTATGCCCTAGCGCTTGACTTAAAGTCATAACGCAATGTGAGCCACTTCGATTGATCATATGTAAAACCGCATCAACGACGACATTAATTTTACTGACAACGCCTACCTTTATCGCCTATTATGCCGTCACTTTAGGGATACATTATTCTATACCCATCATTACACTCATTAATAACACCCAGTGATAACAATATGGATCAAGAGTACCTATTTATTCAAAAGCGTCGCTTTATTATTAAGCTCGGCAAAGCCTTACACAAATACGGTACACCGGCCTATCGTTTAGAAACTCACCTGCAAGAAGTTTCCAAGTTTCTTCAGCTAGAATCTAACTTTATGGTAACGCCAACGTCACTCACCTTTGTCATTTCAGCGGAAGACGATGATCATCAAGAATACAGCCATATTGTACGAGTAAAACCTGGAGAGCTTGATCTTGGAGCGTTAGCCCGTATTGACGAGCTCGTTGATGAGCTTGCCTCTGAACAACGTACGTTATCCGAAGCACTAGAAAGAATCGACGACATTCCCAATAAGCCCCATCCTTACGGCCAACTACTCACCTTTCTCAGCTATGGCGGTGCTAGCGGTGCCTTTGCCATGCTCATGCAAACCAGCTGGAATAGTATTCTATGGTCTGCACTCATTGGCTTCACTGTGTTCGGGTTTCAGCTTTGGTCAGAAAAATCCCCTCGCATTGCGGGCGCCCTAGAGCCATTAGTCGCCTTGGTTTCCGCGTTGCTAGCGTCCGCCATTGCTGTATACGATCCATCAATCAATGTTCCGCTAGTCGTACTTTCAAGTATTATTATTTATATCCCCGGCTTAGCACTCACTCTAGGCTTATCCGAACTAGCAGCAAGAAATCTTATGTCAGGTACTGCTCGAATTATGGATGCAGTAATGTCGCTATTTAAACTTTATTTTGGTGCCGTTTTAGGCGTCTCTATAGCAGGCCTTATTTGGACAGACACCGTATTTAAAATTGCTCCAAACACACCCCCATGGACATCATGGTTAGCTGTCACCACTCTAGGTCTAAGTCTTATTATTTTATTTAAGATGCGTATCAAAGATGCACCGTGGGGAATGTTGTCCGGGTTTATATCCTACGGTGCAACATTACTCGGAAGCCTTTTTTTAGGTGCAGCTCTAGGAGGGTTTGTTGGTGCATTTGCTCTGGGAATCTATAGCAATATATTTTCTCGATTCAAACACCTACCTTCTACCATCGTGATGTTGTTAGGACTCGTTATGCTCGTACCCGGCAGCAAGATTTATATTGGATTAAACACAGCCGTTTCTGGGCAAAATATATTTAACACTACCGATGTTGGCGCACAAAGCTTCTTAATTTTAATGTCATTGGTCGCCGGTCTTATCTTTGCGGATGTCGTTCTTCCCTCTCAAGAAACTCTGTAACCAATAAGCCCTAACGAAGCTTTACTAGTAAAACAGCAAAAAAGCTTATTTACTGCAGGTTACGGCAAAAATGCCTCTATAAAAGCACATGCAGAATAGAACTTTTCATCATTAAAAATAACATTATTATCGTTAATCTTAATTAAAAATTAAAAAACCGATAATAATCATCGACTTAACAAAACCCCCAGAAAAAGCACCACCAACATTAAATGTTGCAGTGCAACAAAAAACCTTTATAATGTTGCACTGCAGCATCAAGAAGACAACCTAAACAGCACAAACCATTTTTTATACCGGAGATAGACCATGACTGACTTTACTGAACAATTCCAAGAATTCGCTAAACTACAATCTGAGTTCATGCAGCCATTACGTGAAATGAGCGGCGTTGCTGTTGATTCATTCGAAAACCTAAGCCGCTTGAACTACAGCGTTCAAGGCGACATCGTTGATTACAGCATCGAACAAGCACAGCTTGTTGCTTCTACTGACAACGTTGCTAGCCTAATGAGCAAGCAGTACGAAACTGCTAAAGCATTTGGCGAGAAAATTTCTGCACGTGCAGCTGAATACACTGAACTTGCTAAAGAATATCAAGCATCAGTTCAAAAAATCGAAATTGCACCAGCATTCGAAGCACCTGCTAAAGCAACTGCTAAAGCAGCTAAAAAAGCAACTGCTGCTGCGTAACACACGCAACCGCACGTTGAAAAAAAGGGCATATTTAATATGCCCTTTTTTATGCCTAAAATTAATATATACCCATAGACATAATAGCTATCATTGACACTACTATTTTCTGATAGGTTCAGGCACAATAGAGGCGTCATACGATAAAAAGCCTATTTATGAAGCATAAAAGAGTTATCAAGAAATACGCCAATCGCCGACTATACGACACCGAAGAAAGTCGCTATGTCACTCTTAAAGATATCAAAAATATTATTGCCTTAGGTGTTGATGTCAGCATTATCGACGACACCAAAGATGTCGATATTACCCGTGCCCTATTACTACAAATTGTCTCAGAGCAAGAATTAGGTGGCACTCCCCTTCTGAATGAAGCCGTACTCAATCAGTTAATACGTTTTTACGGACACCCTATGCAGAATATGATGAGCGGTTTTATTGCTAGCAGCATTAAAACATTCATCACTCAACAAGAAGCAATGCAAGAACAAATGCAGCATTTCATTGAGGCATCACCTTTTAATAACTTTCAAGAAATGGCCAATAAAAACATGCAAGCTATGGCGGATATGCAAAAACAGTTTTTCATGCAAAACCATATGCCAAAAACAAAAAAGAGCGATGAACCTAAACAATAAAATGAACACACTAGCTCATATCTATGAAGCGTAATTTATAAACCATAACTTATAAAACATAACCTATAAACCACAGCTGATAAACCACAGCAGCTTACAAACACACTTCCACTATTGCAGATAGAAATAGAATATAAAGAGGCTCATATGAAAGTCACCGTTGATATGGACATGACCCCAGAAGAAGCAAGAAAATTGATGGGCTTACCGGATCTTGAACCGTTACAAACTGCCATGATGGAAAAAGTACAAGAACAGATGGAAGACTATTTCAAAGACATTGCAGACCCAGAAGCCATGTTCAATAAATTTATGCCTTTAGGTATTAACGCCATGGAACAATATAAAAATTTTTATAGCCACATCGCTAATAGCGCATATAACACGACAAACACAGCCACTAAAAAAGACAAAGAATAAGACCATAGCTTATGGAGTCTCTGAATAAGTCTGAGTGGAATTTTCGGT
>AEVK01000073.1 GCA_000209515.2 gamma proteobacterium IMCC1989 | reverse complement strand
GAAGGTGGCTGAGGATATACCTAGATCACGACAAATATCATCGACTTTGGCACCGGCTTCATTTTGTTTGATGGCCTTAATGATTTGTTCTTCTGAATAACGCTTTTTCATAATGAGATCTCCTAATGGGTAGATTAAGTAGAAATCTCAATAATGTCATGGTTTTATTTTTGGGGGATAGGTCAGTGGCTTTGTTTGCAGCATGAGTCACAAAGCTAATTGTTACGATATGGAGTGGCTGAAAGTTTTTTTCATTCACTGATGGTTGAATTGATTCATCATGATGATTATCGAACGCGACATCAGCCGCAATCAGAAATTTTTGAATATATAGAAGTATTTTATAATTGCCAACGAAAGCATTCTTACTTAAACTACCCGCCAGTCACCAGTAGAGTTTAAAGAGCGCCAAGTGGCTTAGCCTGTGTGCACATTACTGGGATAAGACCACAGCTTGCTTTACACCCTCTTATTTATAATCCTTCAATTCAGAAATATAATTTTTTAGGCTTTTCGTGGACCGCCAACCTAATGCCTGTGTTTTTTCAACAAGAACATCGGCTGTCATTCTATTCCCTTTTCGTTCCGGTAACATTTCGACATTACCGCCAAACATATCCGCAACCTCTAAGATTGTATAGGACTCATGGCTACCTATTCCATATTCATCACCATAGCCGTACTTACCGACTAACATTAGAGCATCGATAATATCGTCAATATGTGTGAAATTACGTTTTTGGGTACCAGGAGAAACAACAGTCAGCGTCTCACCTAGCATCATTTTTTTAGTAAATAATGCAACTAATGTTGCATACCTTCCTTCAGAAATTTCTCTTTTCCCGTATACATTGTAAAAGTAAGTAATTGCATAAGGCACGTTATACCAAGAGCCATAATTCATTACTAACTCAGTATTTGTAGCCTTAGTCCAAGCATATGGACTAGCATTTCTCCCTAAACCACCATCACCAAACTTTGTACTGCTGCCTGCATATATAATCTTACAACCGCTCTTCCGAACAAACTCTAACACAGCAAAGATACTTTCTTTATTATATTTCCATACAGTAGTAATATCCTCAAAACTCTGTTCAACTCTAGAGTATTCGCCTAAATGATAAACGATATCTGGAGTAAAGTTAATTAATGATGAAATATCAATAGTGTCGCCTTTTATATACTCAACATTATCTAAATGGTTTTTTTCGCTCCCTGTAAAATAGTTATCTAATGAGTATACTTCATATTCTCCATTACGAGCGAAGCTTTCACACAAATGACTCCCGATAAAGCCAGCACCGCCAGTTATTAGAATTTTTTTCATACGAACACCATAATTATTTAATAAAAACAACTTTACAATAAATACCATTAAAGAACTAAAGCAAAAGCTAGAAAGTATTTATTTTAAAAAAAATACTTTTAGATTAAGCTAATTACATAGAAAAAAGTGTACTACAAAAAGGACAAGCAAATATCTGGATATTAAGCTATAAATAGTATATTAAATGGCTCCGCCTGCTGGGCTCGAACCAGCGACCTAATGATTAACAGTCATGTGCTCTACCAACTGAGCTAAGGCGGAATAGTGGCTTGGGCTGATCAGCTCAAGTGGGGCGCATGATATAGATCCCCACTAACACTGTCAACCCTTAACATTCATTTTCTTATATTTCTATTTTAGCTTATTTTTCAACAAGTTAATATTCGATATTACTTCAATATCGGCACAACTAGACACAACAGAAAACACACCATCATGAGGCCCAGAAAAACCAAATCATTACCAAAAGCAATGCTAACCTTCTCCAATAAACACAGCTTTTTTAAACTTAAAGCTTCCCCACGTCTTACAACTAGGACAAAGCCAATGAAGACTCCTTGCATTAAATCCACAAGAGGAGCACTGATAATTTGACTGAGCCACCACCATATTATCCATTACCTTCTTAAGAGAAGACAAATATTCATACGCCTTACCCTCACTAAAACTTATGTAATAATCAAGTAGTCGCTGCAAACCCACAACAGTAGGCGAACGAGCAGCTTCGGCGGTGACAAATTCCGCAGCCGCCAAGCTACCTCTATCTTTCGCAATCAAATCTGCGATAGCAACGAACACATCAGGATTATGAACTCTTTTATTCAAGGACATAAGGTATTGAATACAGTCACCCAAACCACTTTGCTTGCGATAAACATTTAATATATGAGGCAACACCTCTGCGGTGTAATCTTCGTAGGCGCCAGCTACTTTTTGCAACCTCTGCAACCCTTTGGCCGCACTTCCGGTATAGATATCTATCTGACCCTGCAATATTAACGCCCTAACACTATTACGATCAGACACTAACGCTTTTTGGAGATACTCCGACGCTCCGGCAAAGTCACCCTCACTCAAACAACTTTCCGCTAATTCGCAAAAAAAGTGCGCTTTTATTGGCGACCACTTTTCATAATGGCGACTAAAACGAGTGCCCGAGAGCTTTTTTAAAACGTCTAGACCTAGCAACCACTCCTTTTCGTCCTGATATATTTCAAGGAGCTGTTTTAGGCCATCGATTTTATAGGGGCCTTCTTTTTTAACCAGCAACTTCAATAACTCTTCAGCACGATCAAAAAGGCCGGACTTCACATAATCGAGCGCAAGCTCGTACTGCGCTCGATGCACCTGTTCAAGACTCAACCCCGGACGAGCCAGCAAGTTTTGATGAATTCTTACCGCCTTATCCACTTCACCACGCCTACGCAACAGATTACCTAGCGCTAAATGCGTCTCAAGGGTATCACTGTTAACCTCAAGCGCCTGCACAAAAGCATCTACAGCTTTATCAGGCTGCTCGTTTAGTAAGTAATTTAAACCTGTGAAGTAATTTTGATCCAGCTCGGATGAGCTGGTCGATTCAGAGTCCCCCAGCTTTGAGCGGCCAAGTAAAAAACCTATTGCTAGCGCAGTAAGCAAACCTAAATATAAGGGCCAGTCTAGCATCACGCGACTATCCTCTTACAGTCGAAAGCCGCAAAACAGATAATTCTTTTTCTAGCGTTTGAATTTTTTTATCTTTACTGAACAAGCTATATTTACCCATATAAACCGGCAACAGGCTGATCGACAAACCAACAAAAGCGCCTAAAAATAAGGCTATAGACATCCACAAACCCAAGCTAAGCGGAACGGAGGAAAAACCAAGAAATACCGGGGAAACAATCTGGCTATTTTCAACACTAAAGACTACAGCAAGCAAGCACGCAAATATAAAAACAATGAAAAAACAAAAACGCTTTAGCCACGTAAGCACAATAACTCTCCTAAATTGAGATCAGCAATCAAACATATACTGATTTTTCTTGATGAATACTTTCATTAACTCGATCACGCATCTCCTTGCCTGGTTTAAAATGCGGGACATACTTACCTTTTAACTCAACCATTTCACCGGTTTTAGGGTTTCTACCCATGCGGGGCTCTCGGTAGTGCAGAGAAAAACTACCAAACCCCCGCACCTCTATACGCTCGCCAGAAGCCAATACTTGCGACATATGCTCAAGCATGCTTTTTACCGCAAGCTCTACATCTTTTACTGAGAGCTGCTCTTGGTTATCCGTCATCCTTTCTATAAGTTCAGACTTTGTCATATATCACCTCTTATTATCTCTACTTTGCGTAGCTATTATTATTCTGAGACTCTCAACATTACAATTAATCAATTATTTCAATAGTATCAACACTTTAAAGAGTTGTAACGCTTTATCTGGCAGCCACTACCAGCCCATAACGAAAAAAGGCTGCACAAGTGCAGCCTTTTCATCATCAAGAGCTAAGTAAAAACTACTTATCTTGACCTTTCATTTGCGCTTTAATCAAATCGCCTAACGTCGCAGGTGCAGCAGTTTCTGCTGTTTTGGCGCTATGCTGCTTAATTGCTGCTTTTTCTTCAGCGGCATCTTTCGCTTTAACCGAAAGTGCGATTGAACGGTTTTTACTATCAACGTTAGTAATGACCACTTCAACAGCATCCCCTACCGACAATACAGTAGACGCATCTTCTACTTTCTCGCGGCTTAGCTCAGATACTTTCAGATAACCTTCAACATCCTCAGCCAAGGTCACTACAGCGCCTTTAGCGTCAACTTCTTTAACAGTACCGTTAACGATAGAGCCTTTGGCATTTGATTCAGCATAAGCAGAGAAACTATCTTCTTCTAACTGCTTAATGCCTAAAGAAATACGCTCACGCTCTGGGTCTACAGCAAGGATAACCGTCTCTAGATCATCACCTTTCTTGTAGTTGCGTACCGCTTCTTCACCGGTATCAGTCCAAGAGATATCAGATAAGTGAACCAAGCCATCAATGCCACCGTCAAGACCAAGGAAGATACCAAAGTCAGTGATTGATTTGATTTTTCCTGAAATTTTGTCGCCTTTCTGGAAGCGTGAACCAAATGCATCCCATGGGTTTTCTTGACACTGTTTGATGCCAAGAGAAATACGACGACGACCTTCGTCAATTTCAAGCACCATCACTTCAACTTCATCACCTAAATCGACAACCTTAGATGGGTGAATGTTTTTGTTAGTCCAATCCATTTCAGAAACGTGTACAAGACCTTCAACACCTTCTTCGATTTCAGCAAAACAACCGTAATCAGTCAGGTTAGTCACCACTGCTTTCGCTTTCGCGCCAACAGGATAACGGTTAGTGATCTCTACCCATGGATCTTCACCCAATTGCTTAAGACCTAGAGATACACGATTACGCTCGCGATCAAACTTCAATACGCGTACGTCGATTTCGTCACCAACATTAACGATTTCACTTGGGTGCTTAATGCGCTTCCAAGCCATATCTGTAATATGTAGAAGACCATCAACACCGCCAAGATCAACGAATGCGCCGTAGTCAGTAAGGTTTTTAACGATACCTTTCGCTTTAGCACCCTCTTCTAGAGTCGCTAATAACTCTTCACGCTCTGCAGAGTTCGCTGTTTCCATAACCGCACGACGTGAAACAACCACGTTGTTGCGTTTTTGATCTAATTTGATGACCTTAAATTCTAGCTCTTTGCCTTCAAGGTGCAAGGTATCACGTACTGGACGCACATCAACCAATGAACCCGGCAAGAACGCGCGAATGCCCGCAACGTCAACGGTGAAACCACCTTTAACCTTACCGTTAATCACACCTGTCATTACTTCTTCTGCTGCATGAGCAGATTCTAGTACTTTCCACGCTTCAGCACGCTTGGCTTTTTCACGAGAAAGTTTTGTCTCACCAAAGCCGTCTTCAACAGACTCTAGTGCAACGTGAACTTCATCACCGATCGCTAAAGTCACTTCGCCATTTTCGTCGGCAAACTGCTCAGCAGGGATTACACCTTCGGATTTAAGACCGGCATGAACTGTTACCCAGTCGCGGTCGATATCAATAACAACACCCGTTACGATTGATCCGGGGACCATATCAACGGTTTTTAAACTTTCTTCAAAGAGTTCTGCGAAATTTTCGCTCATGAGGGGAAACCTATAAATAAATAGCACACATCCTTAATAGCCGACACAACATGCTGCATAAACAAGCCATGTATCGCGTACTATAAAGATCTGCTTACCGAGCGGTTCAGGCGCGCGGGCCAATGAATAAATAGACAGGCTAGCTCTCCCTGACGAATAGTGAGCTAACATATCTAAACAATCGCCTAAAAAGTTGGTTTTGTTATGAAAAACAATTTGTTATGAAAAACAAAGGAGTACAACTTAATTTATGCGTTTTTCCACCAATAAAAGAATTGCCTTTAACACATCATCGATAGACATTTTTGTGCTATCAATTAATTCTGCGTCACTTGCAGGTTTTAACGGTGATGCCGAACGTTCTGTATCACGTGTATCACGCGCTTTTATGTCATCCAACAGGTCGCGGAGATTAGCAGATTCTCCTCGGCCAATCAACTGCTTATAGCGCCTTTCTGCTCGTTCTTCTGCGCTCGCCGTTAAAAACACTTTGACTACCGCATTAGGGAATACCGTCGTCCCCATATCGCGTCCATCTGCCACTAAACCGGGCGCTTGCTGGAAACTACGCTGACGCTCTAGCAATGCATCACGAACAGGAATATGAGCTGCAACAACCGATGCCCCCATACCCGCTGCTTCTTTGCGGATATCTGCCGTCACATCTTGGCCGTCCAATACTGCGATCACACCGCTATCCGCTGGATGAAAAACGACATTTAAATGGCGGGCAATCTCTGCCGTAACAACGTCATCATGCAAATCTACATTTTGTGCCATACCTGCCACAGCAGTTAAACGGTAAAGGGCACCACTATCAAGTAAGTGATAACCCAGCTTTTTTGCCAGCAATTGGCAAATAGTTCCCTTGCCTGAACCGCTAGGGCCATCAATGGTGATAACTGGAATAGATAATGCCATTAGAACAACTCCATATCGCTATCCAGCAATGACTGATAAATCGTCTCGCACATTAATGCCGGATTTTCGGACTGAGTAATGGGACGACCTATAACTAAATAATCACTGCCATTTGCCACCGCATCTTGCGGAGTGACAATACGACGTTGATCATCGGATGCAGATCCAGCAGGACGAATACCCGGCGTCACCAAGCGAAAGTCTTTCCCTAGCGCTGCTTTTAGTTTTTGCGCCTCTTGCGCCGAGCAAACGACACCATCAAGACCAGATGACTTAGCCAAATCGGCCAAGCGCATTACCTGTTCTTCTGGCTCAACATCCATGCCAATACTCAGCAAATCTTCTTTCGTCATACTGGTTAAGACAGTCACCGCGATCAATAGTGGCTGATGGGTAGAAGTATCAATAGCTTCGCGAGCCGCTTCTAGCATTCTACGACCACCCGATGCATGCACATTTACCATCCATACGCCGAGCTGTGCAGCTGCCTTGACTGATTTAGCAACGGTATTAGGGATATCGTGATATTTTAAATCTAAGAAAACGTCAAAATCTTTTTCCATCAATTGACCCACCAACTGTGGGCCTGCCGAAGTAAATAGTTCTTTACCTATTTTAAGGCGGCAAAATTTTGGGTTTAACTGTGACGCTAGCTGCAAGCATGACGCTGAATCATGAAAATCCATTGCTACAACGATAGGGGAAGTGGTGGTCATTGAGATATTTGCTCCGATAGCCCTGATAATAGTGCTGACAATAGTGCTGATAAAAAATCGGAGCAAATATAGCATAAAACAAAAAAAATCGCCTTACGCTATAAACCTATGGCTAGGTCTTATAGCGCTATTTTTCCCTTGTTAGCCTGCACTGTTTTTTCACCAATGCCTTTCACTTCTGTCAATTGCTCAACTGAAATAAACTTGCCATTGGCTTTGCGCCATTCCACAATCGCCTGAGCTTTTTTCAAACCTATACCTTTAAGGTGATCAGAGATCATTTCGGCTGTGGCAGTATTAACATTGACCGTTTGCTCAGCGACAACACTTGCCTTTACTAACTTCGTAGAAGCGGGTTTAGTTGATTTTTCTGTTGCTGAAAAACTCGCCGCAGAAAAGCCACAGGCCAAAAAAGAAAAAAGCAGAATTGAAATAACGCGATGAATAGATATTGAAAACATGGAAAACCTCCTTGTGTGATAATTGAACGCTAGACTACATTCAATCTTATTTCACTCTCACCTTAAAACAACAAAAGGATGAGAAAATTGATTAGCGTCCGTGCTATATATTTTGTTTTTACAAAATACGCTACATACAATAAATCGTTGAGTGCATAAGATCTGTAAGAAAAGCGCTAGAATTCTTGTCAGCCTTTTCTTACAAACCACTTCCCGATACGACGATTAAAAAGCTTAGAGATGCTGCGTTAACTTCTTCACCAGTAGCGCAATTTCCGCATCGTCTTTATCGCCATAATGCTGTCTGATCAAACTTGATAACTCTTGAGAGAACACTGAGTGATCGTTTTCAGAGACCGCTACCGAATCCAGTATATGGCTCACCATTCCTGCACCGACGGTAATGTTGCTCAACCGATCAATGATGATAAATGCACCTGTCGCACGGTTATATTGATAAGGATCAATGACCACTGCTTGATTAAGTGTAATATCAGCCAAACCAATATCATTCAACTCTAAAACACTTTTATCATTATGCTCTTGTGTATTTACATCAATCTGATGAACAATCTTTTCAACATTCCCTACCGCAAGCTTGGTACCAAACTTAAAGAAATACTCCGATTTTTCCGTTAAAGCGGATTCTGACATCCATACAATATGTGCTTGTAGATGATTGGTTTGAGTCGCTTGATCATCAATAGCAACAATCATATCGCCGCGACTCACATCAATCTCATCTTCTAAGGTTAAAGTGACTGCCTGCCCAACAAACGCAGAGGGAAGATCACCATCGTAAGTGACGATACTTTCTACTTTACTGGTTTTACCTGAAGGCAAAGCACGCACAGCGTCGCCTACGCTAATTTCACCAGAAGCAATAGTGCCGCAAAACCCACGAAAATCTAAGTTTGGGCGGTTAACATATTGAACTGGGAAGCGAAAATTAGCGATATTTTTATCGCCCGCAATTTCAACATGCTCTAATATTTCCATCAACGATTGCCCTTGATACCAAGGCGAACGCTCGCTTTTATTGACAATATTATCGCCCTCTAACGCCGACATAGGCACATAATAAATGTCGCTATCTAAGCCTAATTTTTTCGCTAGAATCGCATATTCCGTTTGAATTTCGTTGAATTTTTCTTCGCTAAAATTCATTAAATCCATTTTATTGATGGCGACAACAATGTGCTTAATACCCAACAAAGAAGCAATGTAACTGTGACGGCGTGTTTGCGTTTGCACGCCATAACGTGCATCAATTAGGATAACGGCTAAATCACAAGTCGATGCCCCTGTTGCCATATTGCGCGTGTATTGTTCATGCCCCGGCGTATCCGCGATAATAAATTTACGCTTGGCCGTAGAGAAATAACGATACGCGACATCTATAGTAATACCTTGTTCGCGCTCGGCTTGAAGACCATCAACCAATAACGCCAAATCAATTTTTTCGCCTGTAGTACCATGCTTTGTTGAATCCGATTCAATCGCAGCTAATTGATCTTCATAAATCATTTTCGAATCATGAAGCAAGCGACCAATTAATGTACTTTTACCGTCATCAACGCTACCGCATGTAATAAAACGCAGTAACTCTTTTTGTTCATGCTGCGCAAGATAAGCATTAATATCTTCGGCAATTAATTCTGACTGATGCGACATTAGAAATACCCCTCTTGTTTTTTCTTTTCCATCGATCCCGAGCTGTCATGATCAATAACACGACCTTGTCGTTCTGATGTAGTTGTTAGTAGCATTTCTTGAATAATTTCTGGCAATGTTGTCGCTTCCGACTCTACACCGCCCGTTAACGGATAACAGCCTAATGTTCTGAAGCGCACCATTTTTTCCTGCACTTCTTCGCCTTCTTCTAAGGGCATACGCTCGTCATCAATCATAATTAACGTGCCATCACGCTCGACAACCGGGCGCTTATCAGCAAAATATAACGGAACCAATGGAATACTTTCTAAATGAATATATTGCCAGATATCTAGCTCTGTCCAGTTTGATAATGGGAATACACGAATGCTTTCACCTTTATCGACACGACTGTTATAAATATTCCATAATTCTGGACGTTGATTTTTAGGATCCCAGCGATGCTTTTTATCACGGAAAGAATACACGCGTTCTTTTGCACGAGATTTTTCTTCGTCGCGTCTAGCACCACCAAAAGCTGCGTCAAAACCATGCTTGTCTAACGCCTGCTTCAATGCCTGAGTTTTCATAATGTCGGTATGCTTAGCACTACCATGGGTAAATGGCCCAACACCTTGATCAATACCTTCTTGGTTGCTATGAACAATAAGCTCCAAGCCGAGATTTTTAACGTGGCTATCACGAAACTTAATCATCTCTTTAAATTTCCATTTGGTATCGACATGCATCAATGGAAATGGCGGCTTACCTGGCGCAAAGGCTTTCATGGCGAGGTGCAACATCACAGCAGAATCTTTACCAACCGAATACAACATCACCGGATTATCAAATTCAGCGGCGACCTCACGAACAATGTGAATACTTTCCGCTTCTAATTGCTTAAGGTGGGTTAACGAGTAATCTTTGCTCATAGTCAATCCAAAGGAGTTTAAAAAATCTAAAAGAAATCTAAAAAGAAGTCTAAAAAAAGGTTAAATGAACGCGCTAGAGGCTTATATCGCTAACAGCCAATTTAACCAGACGCGCGCATTATAGAGAGTTATTCAATGAATATTAAACAACTTGTTCTTCTATGCTTATTCCTACTTGTTTTGCTAGGACAGAAAAACCAGGAAAAGAAGTCGCAACATGACCACAATTATTGACCACAATGGTATCCGTCGCTCTAAGCGCCGCTACCGTAAATGACATGGCAATACGATGATCATCATGGGTTTCCACTTGTCCACCACCGATCTCACCGCTTTCAATAATCATCCCGTCAGGCGTCGGTATGGCATTAACGCCCAAGGTTTTCAATCCGTCCGCCATCACTTGGATACGATCACACTCCTTCACCCGCAACTCTTCGGCGCCAGTCAAGACTGTTGTACCTTCTGCGCAAGCCGCAGCAACAAACAGCACGGGGAACTCATCAATAGCTAAAGGAACATATTCTTCGGGCACATTAATACCTTTTAAACCCACATAACGCACACGAATATCCGCTACTGGCTCGCCGCCTACTTCGCGCTGATTAGATAAGGTAATATCCGCTCCCATTAAGCGAAGGATTGATATAATACCGTCGCGAGTCGGGTTAACACCGACATGCTGTAAGGTGATATCAGAGCCAGGGGCGATAGATGCGGCGACCATAAAAAAGGCAGCTGAGGAAATATCTGCAGGCACATCAATATTAGTCGCTGTTAGCTTTCCGCCACCGACCAAACTGGCTTTATTGCCGTCAGTTTTCCCATCGTAACCAAAACCACGCAGCATGCGTTCGGTGTGATCACGAGTAGGAGCTGGCTCAGTCGTCGACGTTTCACCTTCAGCATACAGTCCTGCTAGCAGCACACACGACTTTACCTGAGCACTTGCCATCGGCATCACATAATGTATCGCATTCACCTTACCATTCGCCTTAACGGTAACCGGCGGCCGGCCTTCAGCAGCCGTTTCAACCACCACCCCCATTTCACGTAAGGGGTTCGCAACACGATTCATCGGTCGCGAGGTTAACGATGCATCACCCGTTAAAGTGAACTCAAAATTTTGCCCCGCAAGAAAGCCCATTAATAAACGCATGGCCGTACCCGCATTACCTACATTTAAAGGTTTTTTAGGCGCACTTAAACCATTGAGACCCACACCGTGAATAATCACTTTTCCGTTATCTGGACCTTCAATTTGAACTCCCATATCACGAAAAGCTTGCAGGGTTGCCAAAGCGTCCTCGCCCTCTAAAAAGCCACTCACTTCGGTAACACCTTCTGCAACCGAGCCCAGCATAATAGAACGATGAGACATGGACTTATCACCGGGCACACGAAAAGAACCTGACACGCAGCCACCCGGCTGAACAAGATAACGTAAGGTAGGCGCTGTAATATTTTCTGAAGACATAATGACTAATTTGCCCTTACTGATAAATTAAGAAAAACAAAAGAATAGATAATAAACGAGTAGCACTGCTTATTTCTGTTTATTTCTGCAAGATTATTGTCAATTACTTATCCGCAGAATCATGACCAACATTTTCGTCGGAGTTTTTTTTAGAGCTATTGCTAGAGCTATTTTTAGAACTGCTTTTAAAGCTATTTTTAGAGCTACTGTCGGAACTATCACCACTAGACCTGCTTCCACAAGGGGAGACGAATTGATCTCGCGCTTGTTTAGCACGGGTAAACGTTTTTAGTAAATAGTCGCTATCACGATTCTCAATCGCTTGTCGCAACTGGTTAAGGTTTTGCTGAAACAAGTCGATCGCTTGAACCACTTCGTCGCGGTTCGCCTGCATAATGTCGTGCCACATACGCGGATCGCTACTGGCAATTCGCGTAAAATCTCGAAAACCACCTGCGGCATAACGAAAAATATTTTCATTCTCAGCATCGTTCGCCAAGGTATCTACCAGCGAATAAGCAATCACATGAGGCAAATGACTTGTCGCCGCCAATACTGAATCATGCTCTTCCACCGACATAATGAGCACCTCTGCCTTTACCCGCTGCCACATCGCAGCCACTCGCGCTTCATGCCTATTACCCGTTTCAGGCAATGGCGTTAATATAACGCGATGATTAATGTACAAGTCTGGATTAGCAGCAGTTACACCGCTTTTCTCTGAGCCTGCAATAGGATGTCCGGGAACAAATTGTGGGGGGATAATACCAAAAACAGATTTTACAGCGTCAACTACACTACCCTTGACACTCGCACCATCGGTAATCGTTACGGCTGGCGATACCTGCAGCCTAATATCCTGTAGAGTCTCCGCCACAGACAATGTAGGAACCGCGATAAAGATAACATCACCTTCATCTAGCTCGCTCGCAATATCCGATAACGATAAAACCGCGCGATCTACCACACCGTTGCTTAGTGCAATATCTGCCGTTTCTTGACGGCGCACTACGCCAATCACTTCATCACAGCCGCTCATCTTTCGCAATGCGGCTGCCAAGCTACCGCCAATAAGGCCTAGCCCAATCACCACACATTTATTGATTTTGACTGAATCAGAGGCAGGCATCAATTTACAAGACACCGACCGGATATGAACCTAAAATCTTCAAGTCTGCCGCCTTCTCGCCCACTTCTTTGAGTGCCTGCTGAACACTTTCACTAGACTGATGACCGTTAAAATCGATGAAGAATACATACGTCCATGCACCTGAACGCGATGGGCGCGTCTCAACACGAGTAAGATCTATCGACGCACGATAAAAAGGCTCTAAAAGATGATATAACGCACCCGATTCATTACGCATAGAAACAACAATAGAGGTTTTATCAACACCACTTGCAGGCACTTGCTGTGTACCAATAATGAGAAAACGCGTGGAATTATCCGGCATATCTTCAATTTTTTCATTTAATACCGTTAAGCCATAAATATCAGCCGCACTCATACTAGCAATAGCGGCAGAGTTCCACTCGCCTTTTATACGCTTAGCTGCTTCCGCATTACTACTCACTGGAACGCGCTCTGCATTAGGGTAATGGGAGTCTAACCACTTTCTACACTGAGCCAGACTTTGTGGATGCGAATAAATGCGGGTAATACCCTCTTTTTTTGTCACATCCGAAATCAATAGATTTTGATGAATCCGTAATACCACTTCGCCGCAAATTTGCAGACCTGAATGAATAAAGTTATCTAGGGTATGCGTAACGACCCCTTCGGTAGAATTCTCAACAGGCACCACACCATAATGCGCAGCACCGGCTTCTACCTCACGGAACACTTCATCAATCGCACTCATTGGCATTGGCACAGCGGAATGACCAAAGTGCTTCATCACCGCTTCTTGGGTAAACGTACCTACCGGACCCAAAAAAGCCACATTTAACGGCTGCTCTAATGCCAAGCATGCAGACATAATTTCACGAAATAAGCGTGCTATTTCTTCGTCATCTAACGGCCCGCCATTCGCTTTATTACGCTCCATAACAGTGCGCAATACTTGCGCTTCACGTTCTGGCCGATAATAAACCACATCGGTTTCGCCATTGGCCTTTTTAGTATCGCCTACTTCTTGAGCGTAACGTGCGCGCTGGCTAATAAGATCAGCAATCTGCTGATCAGTGCCATCAATCAAATCACGTAACTGTGCTAAGGTTTTATTGTCATTACTCATCGTTACTTAGTCATTCTCTTTTTCTGAGTTAGCTTGTGCGCTGGCCGGCGAATCACTTGCCGATTCGGCAGTATCAACTATTTCATCATCTGCGATAGACTCAATACGTTCTACACCCATCAGATGCTCGCCATCTTTCACCTTAATCACTCGAACACCTTGAGTATTACGGCCAGATACGGACACTTCATCGACATGAGTACGCACCATCGTACCCTGATCGGAAATTAACATAATTTCGTCACCATCAAACACCTGTACCGCGCCAACGACCTTTCCGTTACGCTCACTGGTCTGCATCGCGATCATACCTTTACCGGCTCGGCCTTTAGTCGCATATTCATCAACCTTAGTCCGCTTGCCATAACCGTTTTCACTAACCGTTAGCACCTTACCGTCTTCAGTAGGCAGCACCATTGATATCACTTCATAACCTTCAGCCAAACGAATACCACGTACACCACGAGAAGTTCGCCCCATTGAGCGCACATCATTTTCGTTAAAGCGAACGGCTTTACCCTCTGATGAGAATAGCATGACATCGCTATTACCATCGGTAACGGCTGTACCCACTAAGTGGTTATCTTCTTCGAGGTCGATCGCACGTAAACCGCTGGTTCGTGGGCGCGCAAATTGTGTCAATGGCGTTTTCTTCACCGTACCATTGGCTGTTGCCATAAAGATAAAGTGATCTTCATCATATTCACGTACCGGCAAAATAGAGGTAATGCGCTCACTCTCGTCTAACGGCAGCAAATTAATGATAGGGCGACCACGAGACTGGCGACCTGCCAATGGGATTTGAAATACCTTCAACCAATACACTTTACCTGCATTAGTGAAGCACAAAATCGTATCGTGGGTACTCGCAATCAATAAATGTTCTACAAAGTCTTCATCCTTAACCGATGTAGCCGCTTTACCTGTACCACCACGACGCTGTGCTTGATAATCAGACAAGGCCTGGGTTTTCGCATAACCACCGTGTGAAATAGTGACTACGCGATCTTCTTCAGTAATTAAATCTTCAATGGTTAAATCGCGCTTGGAGCTTTGAATATCAGTACGACGCTCGTCGCCATAATTTTTCTCGATTTCTTCTAGCTCTTCACGAATCACTTCCATTAAGCGAGTAGAGCTGCCTAGAATTTCTAAAAACTCCGCAATACGCGCTACCTTCTCTTGATATTCGTCTAATAACTTATCGTGCTCCATTCCCGTTAAACGGTGTAAGCGTAGCTCCAATATTGCTTGTGCCTGCGCAGGAGATAAATAGTACTTTTCATCACGCAGACCAAACTCCGGCCCTAAACCTTCTGGGCGGCAAGCATCTGCACCAGCTCTCTCTAAGAACTGAGCTACCGAGGCTGACTCCCAACCACGACTTAACAAACCTTCTCTTGCCTCGGCAGGACTAGGTGAGTTTTTAATCAAAGTGATCACTTCATCAATATTGGCAATCGCCACTGCCAAACCTTCGAGAATATGACCTCGTTCGCGAGCTTTGCGCAACAAGTAAATGGTACGTCGCGTGACCACTTCTCTGCGGTGACGAACAAAACACTCCAAAAGTTGCTTAAGGTTAAGAATCTTAGGCTGGCCATCAACCAAGGCCACCACATTAATACCGAACACACCTTCCATCTGGGTTTGTGCATAAAGGTTATTCAGAATCACGTCGCCAATTTCGCCACGTTTTAGCTCAATCACTACACGTATATCTTTGGTAGACTCATCACGTAACTCAGAGATACCTTCGATTTTTTTCTCTTTAACCAACTCCGCAATGCGCTCAATCAGCTTGGCCTTATTTAGCTGATAAGGAATCTCAGTAATAATGATGGTTTCTTTATTGGTTTTATCATTACGCTCAACATGCGCTTTAGCACGTACATAAATACGACCCCGGCCGGTACGATAAGCCTGCACAATACCCGCACGACCATTAATGGTTGCTCCCGTAGGAAAGTCTGGCCCGGGGATAATCTCCATCAATTCATCAATCGTAATATCTTCATTTTCGATAAAGGCTAAGCAACCGCGCACCACCTCTTTTAAGTTGTGCGGTGGGATGTTCGTGGCCATACCGACTGCGATACCAGACGAACCATTGATCAACAAATTAGGTACACGAGTAGGCAAAACAGACGGAATTTGCTCGCTACCATCATAATTGGGTACAAAGTCGACGGTTTCTTTTTCTAGATCGGCTAATAACTCATGAGCGAGTTTCTTCATGCGAATTTCGGTGTATCGCATTGCCGCTGCGCTATCGCCATCAATCGAACCAAAGTTACCTTGGCCATCAATCAGCGGGTAGCGTAAAGAGAAGTCTTGCGCCATACGCACAATCGTATCGTATACCGCCGAATCACCATGCGGGTGATACTTACCAATCACATCACCGACCACACGAGCGGATTTTTTATAGGCTTTATTCCAATCGTTATTCAGTTCGCTCATCGCAAACAATACGCGGCGATGCACTGGCTTTAAACCATCACGTACATCGGGCAACGCACGCCCCACAATCACGCTCATCGCATAATCAAGGTAGGATTGCTTTAATTCATCTTCGATATTAACTGGAGAAACGTCGTGTGCTAAATCACCCATAGAAGTGCTGCCTGCTCTTTATATTGCTTTTATTAATGTGTTTTTCGAGGAATAAATTATCTCAAAAAACCTTATGACGACAAGACAAGCTATGTGACAAGAAAATCTTTTATTAAAGAAGATTTAATAGACCTTATAGCTCAGCCAATACGCCGCATTCAAAGGGCAAATAGTAACATAAATTAGCGAATGATAGGAGAGAATAGAGAGAGATAAGCGTTACGAAGATCACAGAAAAAACAAGGAAGCACAGAAAGTGAATAAGAAGTCAGTCGCCGCGCGAAAATAGCGTCATCAACCATGCCATTTATGAATAAAATGAGGAGGGGATATTACATCCCCCCCCTCTTCACCACTACGGGCCAGAGCGCCCATTTCTTAGTGCTTGCCTTCTTCTCACTAAAAAAGCGGTTTTAAGGCGCGCTTGACGACGATGGCTTCTTGCCAACGCATTGCTCGTATCTACGCTATCCGACTTGAGCGACACCAAACCATCACCACCTTGGCGACGAAATCCAATATCTGCTAACAAGTGCGCATCTAAACGCTGCATTTCACGAACAAACTGCTCTCTACGCCTGTGCTCACGCAATGCAGCAACACACGCAATGAATAGGCTTAAAAAACCGTGATATAAAGACTGACTATTTTTAACAACCAACATAATATTCTCCTAAGAAAAAAAGTAGAAGACCGTGGTTTGTCGAGGAACTGTTTGAGAAAGTAAAAAGAAACTTTGGAGACAGTGGCCGCGACATGTTCCGCGGCCAAAGTAAATTATATTGCTATTGCATTAGGCACGCGGTAGTAGTCGTCCACCAAATTCGCTTGGTGGCGACGGTATGATACATCGACTTAATCAGGGTCACTGCTAGTACAGCAATAGTTGATAAGTGTGCGTTCATTCGCGTATAAAACCTAAATTAATTAACAATAATGAGTAGTGCTTGCCCACAAATGACAAGCACAAAAATTATGGCTGATTAATCACCATAAATCTAGTGACAGATGCTTATTTTTTATAAAAGATGCTTGTTTTTTTATAAAAAGTGTAACGCTATAGAAAATTCGTTCTCAAAAAAACATCAGATGCCTAACAACATGCCGTATAACGGTGTTGTACCAAAGCATTAACCGTTAGAATAAGCCACATTGTCATCCATACTTCACTCCAAAAAAATACAGCTTATGACTATTCAAACCGTTGACCTCATTATTCACGCAAAATGGATAATTCCTGTTGTTCCTAAAAACACGGTATTAACTGACTGCTCTTTAGTCATCAACGACAACCGTATTATTGCTATAAAGCCTACAAACAATATAGAGCAACTGTTTTCAGCGATAACAGAACATGACCTTAAAGAGCATGTCGTCATGCCCGGTCTGATTAACGCACACGGCCATGCAGCCATGAATTTATTGCGAGGTTATGCGGATGATTTGGCGCTAGATACTTGGCTGAATGATCACATTTGGCCAGCAGAAGCCAAGCACGTATCGGCTGAATTTGTAAAACAAGGGGCAGAACTCGCCACTGCAGAGATGATTCGTAGCGGTACGACTACCTTTTCTGACATGTACTTTTTCCCAGAAGAAACGGCTGCTGCCGCACACAGTTCCGGCATGCGCTGCCAAATCACCTTTCCGATTTTTGATTTTCCTTGCGCGTGGGGCAACGGCCCTGACGACTATATCAGCAAAGGCCTCACTCTAAGAGATGACTACCGCAATCACGAACGCATTAACGTCATTTTTGGCCCTCATGCACCTTATACAGTGGGCGATGATACCTTTGTGCGACTCTCCAGCCTTGCACCAGAAATTCAAAGTGGTATTCAAGTTCACCTCCATGAAACCAAAGGTGAAGTTGAAGCAGCCGTTAAAGAATCTGGCAAACGTCCTATTCAGCGCTTATATGATTTACAGGTACTCACCCCCACAACACAATGTGTTCACATGACACAAATAAACGATGACGACATTGCTATCTTGCAGCAAACTGGCGCACACATTATTCACTGCCCCGAGTCCAACTTAAAACTGGCTAGCGGCTTTTGCCCCGTCGACAAGCTGCTCAAGGCCGGCATTAACGTCGCATTGGGAACAGATGGCGCCGCCAGTAACAACAACCTCGACATGTTTGGCGAAATGCACACCGCTGCCCTATTAGGAAAAGCCGTTGCCGAAGATGCAGCTGCACTAAGCGCACAGCAAGTAATCGAAATGGCTACTATTAATGGGGCGATTGCGATGGGAATAGAGAGCGACACCGGCAGCTTAGAAGTAGGCAAGTGCGCAGACATTATTGCTATTAAACTAGATGATATTGAACACGCGCCACTACACGATGTGCTATCTCACGTGGCTTACACCCATAACGGCCATCGTATTAGCCATAGCTGGGTGAATGGGCAATTATTGATGCAAGAGCGTCAACTCACTACCGTAAACACCAAGGAAATTGCCAGTAATGCTAAAGAATGGCAAGAGCGACTAGCGCAAAATTAACAGCGGTGCCCTTTTAGAACGATACTTATTAAGATACTTATAGCAATACTTACAACGATACTCACAACAACCACAGCACTTTAATAAATAGCGACACACATAGGTAAAGCACAATGAGCCATCACGGGAATGTAGACCCACAAGAAATCGCAAAATTTGAAGCTCTCGCCAAGCGTTGGTGGGATAAAACCAGCGAATTTAAACCACTGCACGACATCAATCCATTACGCGCTAATTTTATTGATGAGCGTTCGCCAGTAGCCGAATTAAATGTCTTAGATGTGGGTTGCGGCGGCGGGATTTTAAGTGAGTCACTTGCACAACGTGGTGCAAACGTAACTGGCATTGATATGGGCGAAGCGCCATTAAGTGTCGCGCGCTTACATAGTCTAGAAAGCGGCGTGAAAATCAATTATAGAAAAATTACCGCAGAAGCATTAGCCGAAGAACAGCCAGAACAGTACGACATTGTTACCTGCCTAGAAATGCTTGAACACGTGCCCGATCCCAGCCAAGTCATCGCCGCCTGCGCTCAATTAGTCAAACCCGGCGGCGATGTGTATTTTTCAACCATTAACCGCAATCCCAAATCTTACGCCTTCGCAATTATTGGCGCAGAATACGTATTACAGTTATTACCCAAGGGCACACACGAATATTCAAAATTTATTAAGCCGTCGGAGCTTGCTCAATGGTCGCGGGATGCCGGTTTATCTTGGCAAGAAATTACCGGAATGACTTACAACCCACTGACCAAAAAGTATCGCTTAAACCCAAATGATGTCAGCGTTAATTATTTAGTTCACGTGACAAAAGCAAGCGTTTAATCAGCATATAATTTAAAGAATATATAAGCGGTAGCAAATAACATGTCTTTAAAAGCAGTTTTTTTTGATCTAGATGGAACACTACTCGATAGTGCCCCAGACTTTTTTGTCGCCATGCATCAACTAATGGATGAATACCAGCAACCTCACGTTGATGAAGCCGCTATTCGTGCCACCGTTTCCGATGGTGGTCGCGCATTAACGACACTGGGTTTTGGTTTACAAGTGGGCGACGATGGTTTTCACGAACGCCATCAACGCTTACTCGATATTTATACCGAGCACATGGGCAAACATTGCGTACTTTTCCCCAGTATCGACACACTACTATTGCAAATTAAACAAGCTCAACTGTTTTGGGGCGTTATTACCAATAAGCCCTCGCGCTTTACCGACCCGATTTTAGAAAATTTAAATTTATCTGTGCATCCCAATTTAGTACTTTGTCCCGACCACGTGAGGAAAGCCAAGCCTGACCCAGAAGCGTTGTTACTCGCGTGCAACAAAGTGGCTTGCAAACCAGAAGAAGCACTTTATATTGGTGACCATAAACGGGATATCGATTGCGGTATCAGCGCGGGCAGCCCCACTATCGCCGTCACCTTTGGTTATACTAAACCGGATGACGATATCGCCTCATGGAACGCCAACCATATTGCGCACAATAGTGATGACATTTGGTCGATCATCCAACAATATCAATCATAATTTCAAAGAGTATTAGGTAATATTTTTTATGGATTCATGGAAAAGCTTCACACCATCGAACGATGAACTCAACGGCAAAATAGTCGCTATTACAGGGGCAGGCGCAGGCATTGGTCGCACGCTAGCAAAGTGCTTTGCCGCTCACGGCGCGACGGTTATTTTAATGGGGCGTACGGTAGAAAAACTGGAAGCCATCTATGATGAGATAGAAAACGATCACCCCAATGCACCGCAACCCGCTATCGTGCCTATCGATTTTGAAGCAGCGAAAGATGCCGATTACCAATTGATTCACGACAGCATCGAAACCGAGTACGGAAAATTAAACGGTTTGATTCATTGCGCAGCCGAATTGGGCGAACGCACCTCGATAGGTAGCTACTCGCTAAACGTGTGGGAAAAACTCATGGCAGTCAATGTAACGGCTCCTTTTGCGCTAACCAAGCATCTACTTCCCCTGCTTCGTCTTAGCGATTCCGCATCTATTATCTTCACCAGTTCTAGCGTCGGCTTAAAAGGCCGCGCTTACTGGGGAGCTTATGCGGCATCTAAAGCAGCGTTAGAAAACCTTATGCAAACATTAGCCGACGAACTAGAAGACACCAGTAAAATACGTGTGAACAGCGTAAACCCTGGCGCGACTCGTACCGCAATGCGTGCACAAGCCTTTCCCGCAGAAGATCCTGCTACGGTAAAACCCACAAGCGCGCTAATACCGTTATACTTATATCTATTAAGCGATGAAAGCACTCAAATTAGCGGCCAACAGATATCATTTAGCTAGCTCTTTTTAACCAACAGTACACTTTATATATAAACTTAAACGCACACTTTACACATAACCTTAAACGCAGTCTTTTATGAAAACACCTAAACGTATACAACCATTAATGGACGATGGATTAGTCGATGAAGTCATTAGTCGATTGATGAGCGGCAAAGAGGCCGATGTTTTTATTGTGCGCTGCGGTGATGAGATACGTTGCGCCAAAGTATATAAAGATGCGGTAAAACGCAGCTTTAAAAAAGCGGCTCAATATCAAGAAGGCCGAAAAGTACGTAATAGCCGACGTGCTAGAGCTATGGAGAAAGGCTCTAAATTTGGCCGCAAACAACAAGAAGACACCTGGCAAAATGCCGAAGTCGACGCCCTTTACCGATTAGCCAGTGCGGGTGTACGTGTACCTAAACCTTACGGCTGCTTTGACGGTGTACTCCTGATGGAGCTCGTCACTGACGATGCAGGTGATGTCGCCCCTCGCCTTGGTGATGTAGGCATGACAGAAGATCAAGCCGAAGAAGATCATGCGGTAATGATGCAATATGTCATGCGCATGTTGTGCGCAGGTATTGTTCACGGTGACTTATCAGAATTTAACGTATTAGTAGATGACTACGGCCCCGTCGTGATTGACTTACCCCAAGCAGTTGATGCCGCTGCTAATAATAATGCGCAAGCGATGCTCACCCGCGATGTCGAGAATATGAAAAATTATTATGGCCAATATGCACCCGGCCTACTGAATACTCAATACGCGAAAGAGATGTGGGACTTATACGAAGAAGGCGAGCTTCACCCGGAATACCCACTCACAGGCGAATGCACTGAAGATGACGACGACGCCGATGTTGATGCCGTATTAGAAGAAATCAAAGCCGCACTCGCGGAAGAAGAAGCGCGCTTAGAGCGCATACGCGTGGCGAATGAGGAATAACTAAATAAGAGCAACCAAAAGTTATAACGATGGACAAAGTAGTCACTGAAAATAGATCAGCAAACTATGAATAACTCAGCGATTAGCCTCGGCATTTAAAATCATGATGATGAAGGCAAAAAGAATAACCACCACTATCATTAGCTCGTCTTGCCGTATATACACAAAGCTTTTCCTCCAACGAAAACATACACTGCCCCACCTAATCTCTCCAGTTTGGAAAAATTGATGACATCACATCATACGGCAACACTTATTGGCTCAGTTTCCATTTTTTTATGGGGCACATTGGCGTTGTTAACCAAGTTGAGCGGTGGACAAATTCCCCCCTTTCAAATGATGGCAATGACCTTTGCCATTGCCTTTGCCTTGATGAGCATCCGCTGGTGGGTTCAAGGTCATACGGGCGTTCAGTTTATTGGCCAATCACCAATGGCATGGTGTATCGGCATCGTTGGTTTGTTTGGATATCACTTCGCTTATTTCAAAGCAATGACACTCGCTCCTGCCATTGAAGTGAGCTTACTCGCTTATTTGTGGCCGCTATTGATCGTCTTATTATCGTCATTACTACCGGGGGAATCATTTCGAATACGCTATGTGATGGGAGCGATGCTCGCCTTATTAGGCTGCTGGCTTTTAGTCAGCGTCAACAGTAATGGTTTTGCTTGGGAATACCTTGCTGGATATATGATGGCTTTTATGTGCGCTTTGATTTGGTCATCTTATTCTGTGCTTAGCCGTCTTATCCAAGCGGTGCCTACCGACGCGGTGGGCTGGTTCTGTGGAGTAACCGCCCTGTTAGCGTTGACCTGTCATTTACTGTGGGAAAACACACACTGGCCTGACAACACCATCGCGTGGTTAAGCATTATTGGCTTAGGACTGGGGCCAGTCGGTATTGCCTTTTTCACATGGGACTACGGTGTCAAACATGGCAACATTCAATTACTGGGCACGCTTGCCTACAGCACACCTCTCATTTCAGTCGTATTATTGATCTTGGCGGGATTTGGGCAGGCCACAAACATATTAATTATCGCGAGCGCGTTAATTGTGATTGGTTCATTAATCGCAGGATTCGCTAAAACAAAAAAACATTAATTACCCCATAAAAATTATTTTCTTACTGTATTTTTTACAGTTCGTTACACTTTCCTTACGCTTTTTTTACGCTTTTTTTACATTCTGCAATGGCCTATAAACGACATCGCACTCACCCTTCGATGTAGAAAAGTTTAATGTGTTATCCGTAATAGTTAATGATGCTTGTAAGGTTCGCTCTGCCAGCAAGGCTAGCTGCTGAACTTGCTCCCACTGAAATTGATACACCGACACGTTTAACCGCGCAAATTCTGCTTGGTGCTTTAGCCACCAACTATCTGATTTACTATTAAAGCTATATATCGACACATCCTTAGCTCGGCGAGTGGCTTTTTTAATGCGGTCAACGGCGGGTTCTCCAACATCAATCCACGACACTAATTGATCATCTAAGGTATTTACCCACAAGTCAGGTTCATCAGGTGCTGACAAGCCCTTAGTAAAACTCAAGCCTTCTTGCGCAGATAAGCAAAATGCCAATACGCGCACCATCATTCGCTCAAGGGTTTCTGATGGATGCTGAGCAACCGTTAATGGCAACTCTTCGTAATAGTCGCGATTAAAGTCGGAGACCATCACGGTGAATTTATAGATAGTGGGTTTTAATGCCATAATATTAGTCGCTTAAAAAGGTCTGGAGCCACACAGGTGAAGTGATCCGTGAAGCCACACAAATCTACGAAGAGCCAAGAAAAAAGGGTTCAACAAGCGAATTGCTGAACCCTTTTTAGACATAAATGCCGTGACACTTATACGATAGCTAATAATTCTAATTCAAATACCAGTGCTTGATATGGGCCAATCGCACCACCTGCACCGCGCTCACCATAGGCAAGGTTATAAGGAATATATAGCTTCCACTTACTGCCAACAGGCATTAACTGTAGCGCTTCAGTCCAGCCAGCGATAACGCCATTAACCGGAAACTCAGTTGGCTCGTTACGGCTGTATGAACTATCAAATTCGGTGCCGTTAATTAATGTGCCACGGTAGTGAGTACGTACTGTTGATGTTGCTT
>AEVK01000074.1 GCA_000209515.2 gamma proteobacterium IMCC1989 | reverse complement strand
CATGGCGATTCAACATACGTATAACAAGCGACTGCGGTTCTAAAATAGATGACAGCTGTTGATGAACCCCACTGCGTGTATCCTCTCTTTCTCCAATTCCAATCCCCATTCCGCATACGCTACAATACCTTATGCCTCATAGCTCCAATTATCCTACTCCTTCACATACTCAGCAATGTGAACTCATCATAAAGCGTAGTCGTTTTATCACTACCGTTGGTCATGTGAACAGTCGTGTAGATGCGAAGCAATTTATTCAGTTGATGCGAGACGAATACCCTGATGCGAGTCATCATTGTTGGGCGCATATTGTGGGTGCGCCTAGTGCGTTTGAGTGTGTAGACCAAAGCGATGATGGTGAACCCAAGGGGACGGCAGGAAAGCCTATATTGAATGTGCTACAGCATTCTGGTTTGGGCAATGTTGTACTTGTTGTGACGCGTTATTTCGGCGGTATTAAATTAGGTGCTGGAGGTTTAGTGAGGGCATATTCGCAATCAGCTAGTCAGGCTGTTCAGGTATTAGAAACACGCGAGCATGTTGTGTGTCAGGTGGTGACCTTGTTATTTTCTTACCATTTACAGGGGAAAGTTGAATATTATTTGGCGTCGAATGACATTGTGATAACTGATAAAACTTTTTCCCAGCAGGTATGTTTCACTATCGCTGCTCCGCAGAATAAAGTATCCGAACTACAGAATGATTTGGATCAGCTAAGTAATGGGGAAATATTAATGACGTTTGAAAATTGATCGTTTTTTCAAATATTTTTACATGAACGTCCAAGCCAATATTCTTGTGATCTTATTTCCTTGTTTCATTTCTATCTCGCGAATATCTGACGCGCCCAGTTTAGTAATCAACTTTTTTGCGGGTTTTACATTGTCAATCTTCGATACGAGGCTGGTAAACCAACGGCACTGCGTTGAAAACATTTGGCTTTCTTTGATGAGCTTTTTAAGAAATAAGCGCTCTCCACCTTTACACCAAAGTTCGGCATCTAATCCGCCAAAATTTAATTTTGCAGCAGTACTTTTTTGCTCATTGCTATGATGAGATAGGTTGCTAATTTTCCGTTGATTGCTTTTAAGTGCTTCATCAGACGACGCATGAAAGGGCGGATTACATACACTGACATCAAAGTATTCACCTGTTTGAATAATGCCATCAAAAATATGATGTTTATCGGTTTGTGTACGCAGCTTGACGTCGCCTTTTAGCGTTGGGTTACTAGCGATAATGGCGGCAACGTTCTCTAGTGAGTGAGTATTAATATCGCTTCCCACACACTGCCAGCCGTATATTTGGCAGGCTAGTAATGAATAGATGCCATTGGCACCAATGCCTATGTCGAGCAAGTTGATTGTGGGTTTTATACTTTTCACATTGGTAGGGGGTTCGCTAACGCCGAGTAATTCCGCGATGTAATGAATGTAGTCCGCTCTGCCGGGAATGGGCGGACAAAGAGCACCTTCTGGAATATCCCAATTGGCAATGTGGTAATGATGCTTAAGTAGTGCAGTATTGAGAGCTTTAACGGCGAGTGAGTCTGCGAAGTCTACAGACAGCGTGTTATGAGCATTTGTTGTTACGTATGGTGCGAGTGGAGGATAGCTTTTTATGAGAGACGGAAAGTCATAAGCTTGTACGTGTAGATTTCTCGGGTGCAGGTTTTTACTGTTTGGATCAGTTTTACTTTTTTTGTTTCGTTGGTGCGTACTCACAATATGGTGTCCGGGGTTGAGCGTTCAAAAATAAAGCAGCTACTGGTGTAGCCCATGATTATAGTCTTAATGAGGCTTGGCTGTCTCTCATTCACTCCTCATTCGCACCTTGGTAGCGGAGCTGTCTTGCATTGAAAAATAAATGTCAAAACTATTACTTTCTTTACCTATATGCAGGTAGCATAGTGACTATTGTTTTTTTATTTATTGTTAATCGAGTTCTATTATGTGGTTTAAAAATTTACGTGTTTATCGCTTTACTCAAGATTTTTCTTTAGATGCTGATGCGCTGGGCGATGCGCTCGAAACAGGGGCATTTGTGCCTTGTGGCTCGCAAGAGTTGTCTCGTTATGGCTGGGTATCGCCGATTAATCATCAGTCGGATAGCGATGCGGGCTTGGTTCATGTGAATCAAGACTATTATATGATCTGTGCTAAAAAGCAGGAAAAAGTCTTGCCTGCAGCGGTGATCAATGAGGCAGTGGATGAAAAGGCCGCGGCGATTAGCGAAGCAGAGGGGCGACCTGTAGGCCGTAAAGAGCGTCAGTCGATAAAAGACGATGTGATGATGGAGTTGCTGCCAAGAGCCTTTGCTCGCTCTAGTCTGCAGTTTGCCTATATTGCAGTGAAAAAAGGCTATATTGTGATTAATGCCGCGTCTGCGTCTAAAGCAGAGGAGCTACTTGCGGCTTTGCGTGATGTGGTGGGCAGTTTGCCGGTGATTCCTTTGTTGAGTAAGCAGCTACCTCATCAGATGATGACGGAATGGGTGAATCAAGGCTCTACTCCTGAGCGCTTTATTTTAGGCGATGAATGTGAACTGGCAGACCCTAAAGAAGTTAGCAGTGTGATCCGCTGTAAGCACCAAGATTTGGCGTCGGCGGAAATTAATAGCTTGCTTCAATCCGGCATGATTGTGACGAAGCTAGGTTTGAAATGGCGTCAGGGAGTGGATTTTATCTTAGATGATCAGCTGGCGATTAAACGATTAAAGTTCGAGGATGATATCAAAGAAAAGGCCAATAGCCATGAAGCAGAAAGTAAGGCAGAGTTGTTTGATGTGGAGTTCGCCGTGATGACGCTGGAATTATCGGCCTTTATTGACGATTTGGTGGCCGCTCTAGGCGGTGTGAGCACGAATACGCCTTCGGTTGACGAAATAGTGGCCAAGGCGATGAAAGACGATACCGCCCATACGGGTGTCGATGAAGTGGTCTACGAATAAAAAGTGGTCTACGAATAAATAGTTAGTAGTGGTGTTGATATGGGTGATGTACTGCCGTTCAAAAAGAAAAGTCTGAAAGAGAAGCATAAGGGCAGTTCGCTTTGCCGTGACGGTTTCCATAAGTGGAAAGTCGTGACGAAGCAGCAGTTTGATGTGAAGCAGGGAAAGCTGGTGACAAAATCTCAGTGTCTGCGTTGTGGTAAAACGAAGACCGAGCTTTTATAAGCGTTCATATCGATTGAATGGCGGAGTTATAGGTTTAGTTCTCCTGCCACAATCAGTACAATGCCTCGTTTTAGGATCACTATTAATCACTCGTTATTTCTGGAATATCTCTATATATGAATACCCCTCAAGTTGGTCAGCGTTGGATGGTGGATACCGATTCATCTCTTGGCCTTGGCATTGTCGTTGAATGCGACGCACGTAGTTTAACCATTGATTTCCCCGCCGTAGAAGAAAGCCGTTGTTACTCCCGCAATAATGCACCCTTAACTCGCGTTATTTTTGCCGTGGGTGACACGATAGATACCATCGATGATCAGCAATATGTGGTCGCGCAAGTTGAGTCCGTGAATGATTTGGTGATTTACCTCACCGCAGATGGCGAGCCTATTCCAGAAACGCGTTTAGCCTCGGCAATACAACTCAATCACCCCGTAAAACGTTTATTGGCTGGGCAGCTGGATAAGCCTAAATGGTTTGATTTACGCACTGAATTAGCAAAGGGCCATCATCAATGGTTACGATCCGATGTCATTGGCCTGCAAGGTGCTCGTATTAGTTTAACGCCGCATCAGTTATATGTGGCCGATACCGCCACTCGTCTAGCGGCAACCCGTATATTGTTGGCCGACGAGGTGGGTTTAGGCAAAACCATTGAAGCGGGCCTGATTTTACAGCGCTTGATGTTACAAGAGCGTGTGCAACGAGTGCTGATATTGGTGCCAGACGCATTGCGAGTGCAATGGTTTGTTGAATTAGTCCGTTGCTTTAATATTCACGCCGTGATGTGGGGAGATGAAGTTGATTTAACTGAAGCCCGTGTCTTTATTGCGGCCCATGCGGTGTTGGATGACGACGAAATAAATCAAAATGCTTTCGCCGACTCTGGCTTACAGGTGCATGGCGTCAGTAGTGATAATATTGACAGTTTTGATAATGTAGATGCCGACCATAGTCAGTCTGATAGTAATCCCTCGCTAACCGAATTGCCGTGGGATTTGGTTATTGTTGATGAAACCCATCATTTTGATTTGCTTAGCGATGATACAGCCAGCCAAACATTACGTGCTATTGGTGATGATTGTGAGCATTTATTGCTGTTGTCTGCGACGCCAGAACGTATGGGTTTGGAGCAGCATTTTTCACGCTTACAATTACTAGATCCGTCGCGCTTTCATGATTTTGCTGCATTCCAGCAGCAATACGAGCACTATGAAAGCCTAGCGGATGATTTGTCTCAGTTAGTCGATAGCGATATGGATGACGGGGAACTATCACCTGCGCTACAGAAAAAACTACAGCTGTTATTCCCGCATTTGTCGCCAGAGTATTTTGTTGGGAATGTAGGGGACGGCCAACAGCTAACCGATTTGTTGCTGGATTGTCATGGCACGGGGCGCGTGGTGTTTCGGAATACACGCCATGCGATTAAAGGATTCCCCGAACGACAATTAATTACTCACAATTTGATGCATGAGCAATCGGATGTCGATGCAGAGGCTACTTCAGAAACGACAGCAGAACCAGATGCCGACCTAGCGTGGCTAGCACAATTTATTAAACAAAATGCTGACGAAAAAATCCTTTTTATCACCCGCGATAAAGATGATGTGCTAGATATTCGTGAATGGTTGTACCGCAAAACCGGTATCGACTGTCCGGTATTTCACGAAGGAATGTCGTTAGTAGAGCGTGACCGAGCCGCCGCTTACTTTGCTGATGAAAGTGAAGGTGCACCCATGCTACTGTGTTCAGAAATTGGTAGTGAAGGGCGTAATTTTCAATTTTGTCATCACCTTATTTGTTGGGATTTACCAGAGCACCCCGATGTATTAGAGCAACGTATTGGTCGTCTAGACCGTATCGGCCAAGATCAGACGATGCATATTCATGTGTGCGTGACGACAGTAGAAACGCAACAGCGTTTAACCTGGTATCACACCATTCTTAACTGTATCGAAAAAACCACCCCCGCCGCAGGTTCCATGCATGATAAATGGTATGCCGAGTACCGTACTAATCCTGCAGCGGTTGGCGAAACAGTTCAGAGTGAGATTCGCCAGCTGTTAGATCAGTTGCAAAATGGTCGTGATCGATTATTAGAAATGAATAGCTGTCGTCAGCCTCAAGCTAATCAGCTAGTGGATAAGGTACTTGATTTTGAACAGGCACATAATCCTAAAGATCTGTTAATTTCGGCCACCGATTTGCTCAATATTCATATGGAGCCGTTAGATGAGATGGCGACGCGCTATAGCGTTATCCCATCCGATCAAATGCTCGTGCCCTTAGTACCGGGAATTCCTAACGATGGCTGCGAAGTGACATTTAATCGTGCGACGGCAACGGTACGTGAAGATGTACAGTTTGTAACATGGGATCACCCGCTCATGCAGGGCATGACCGAGTTGATAACCACGTCTGAATTAGGTGCGGCAACGGTGGCACTTTTACCGAATAAAAAACTCAAAGCAGGCACGTTATTCTTCGAAGCGATTTTTAGTCTAACGATAAAAAGTACGCACGCCAAAGCGGCGAGTGCTTTTTTAAGTGAATCCTTATTGCGGGTTGTCGTTGCCAAAAGTAGCGCTAAAAATAACCCTAAAAATTTAGATGCTATTTTGCCGCAAAAAAGCTTGGCTAAAGCAATTGAAAGCGCGTCTAAAAATATTCGTAAAGCCGTCGTCAAAGATTATCAGACCGATATTCAATTATTGTCGGATAATGCACAAACCATGGCGCAATCTGAATTGGAAGTACTAATTGCTGAGTCATTACTTGAAGTGCAACAGCGCCGCCAATTTGAACTCACACGATTAGAGCAGCTACAACAACGCAATCCGCTAATTACGGATATTGATATCGATGCACAAAAGCAGTACTTTGATACCATAGAAACGGCAATTGCACAGCACTGTAAAGCAGAAATGAGTGCGGTAAGAGTGCTAGTGACGTATCAGCCAGAAGCTAAATAAGTTACTGGCTATAGGTGTTCGTTGATGTTAAATGTAGAGATGAATGTAGAGGTAAATGTGGAGATAAAAATGAAGCGTAATATATTATCAGCGATGGCTGCAAGCTTGTCCTTTGTATGCATTTTTTTAATGTCTTCTATCTCCCTCGCCGATCCGGTATGGAAAGTCACGCACGAGCAAAATACCGTTTATGTGGCGGGTACGATTCATACCTTAACACCTGAGGATTATCCGCTTCCCGCTTCATTTGAAACAGCTTATAACAACGCGGATATTTTGGTATTCGAAACTGATCTCGCTGAAATGAACACCCCAGAAGGTCAAGCATTGTTAATGCAGTCCATCTTGTATGCGGATGGAAAGAATTTGCAAAATGTATTGTCGCCTGCGGTTTACCAAGAGTTAGCGCAATTTTTGCAATCGCGAGGCGGTGACATCAACCGTGTGGTGCAATTTAAACCCGGCATGTTAAGTGTATTACTAACGCTAGAAGAGCTTAAACGGCTGAATCAATTAGGGCAGGGCGTTGACGATTTTTTTGATCAGCGGGCGCAGGCGGATAAAAAAACACGTTTGTTTTTAGAAACTATCGAGCAGCAGTTAGGTTTTTTAGCGAATATGGGTGAAGGTCAAGAAGATCGTTTTATCTTATATAGCATTCGTGAGCTTGAGAGTTTATCCAGCGTCATGGCACAGTTAAAAGCGGCTTGGCGTCAAGGCGATAACCTTACCTTAGAAAAAATAGGTATCAATGAGTGGAGAGAAGACTTTCCCATAATTTATCAAAACTTATTGGTCAGGCGTAACAATGCATGGATTCCACAAATCGAAGCCATGCTAAACACCAATCCCACAGAAGCGGTATTAGTAGGTGCTTTACACTTGGTGGGCAATGAAGGTGTTCTTCAGCAATTACGTGACCGTGGGTATAAGGTTGAGCAGTTACAGCAATAATCGGTCTGATTTATTCGTATAACGAGAATATATAATGAAAACGCAGGCTCGCTTATTTGCTCGATTCTTAGATGACTTGCCACAAGGCACGGTTGAGTGGATTGGTGTGCGCCCTGCACGCAAAGAACCCATGTTAATTAGCGATAAAGTGAATGCTATTTCGGGTGTTGGTTTAGAAGGCGATCGTCGTTGTAAGGGCAGTATTGGCTCCTCTCGGCAGGTGACGATTATTAGTGTGGAATATTTACATATTATTGCGCAGTTACTCAAAAAGGAACGCATTGACCCTGCTATCTTACGCCGTAACATTGTCGTATCGGGAGTCAATCTTACTGCGCTTAGGCATCAGCGCTTTCAGTTAGGCGAGGCCATTGTTGAAGCCTCTGCACTGTGCCACCCTTGTTCGCGAATGAACGAAGTGCTGGGTAAAAATGGTGTGGCAGCAATGTTAGGGCACGGCGGTTTATGCGCAAAAATTATTCAAGGCGGAGTTATTGTTGTCGGTGATACGGTAACTCACCTTGGACCCATTGAATGACCTCCTACGCTATCGAACCCATCGGTATTATTGATACCTGCTTCCCCGATAAGTTTGGTATTCCTCGTCAATCGGGTTTAGCGCCTAGCGCAAAAGGTATTCTCACTTTACAGGCACCATACAATAACCCCGATTGTGTCGAAGGCTTAGAGGGTGTTAGTCATTTATGGTTAACGTTTATTTTTCATGAGCATATTGATAAAGCGTGGAAACCTAAAGTAAGGCCGCCGCGTTTAGGCGGCAATGAAAAGGTCGGTGTGTTTGCAACGCGCTCTTCTTTTCGCCCCAATCATTTGGGTTTGTCTTTAATCAAATTAGACAAAATAGACTGTTCCGATCAGCAAGTGCGGTTACACCTTTCTGGCGTTGATTTGGTGAGCGGCACGCCTATTGTGGATATTAAACCGTATCTCGCTTATGCCGACAGTATGCCCCATGCAATCAATACCTTAGCCGAGCAAACACCGGCGACGATGAATGTAATATTTTCGACCTCCGCTTTAGCGTTTTGCCAGCAATATAGTGCGGCGTCGCTGAGCAATTCCTTAATCGATTTAAAACAGCTTATTATCGAAGTTTTACAGCAAGACCCGCGACCGGCCTATCATCGTTCGACTTCAAAAAAAGATGCCAGCAGTACTAGTGTACGTGATTACGGTATTGCTTTACTGGATTGTAATATTCGCTGGCAATGCGAAACCCTGTCTCAGGGCTCAAGAATTAACGTAGTTGATGTTCAGCGCGTAAAATCCGCTTGATAAGTACTTATTTCTTGTCGTTGGGTGTCTTTGTATGGTATAAAGCGCGCCGTTATTGTTGTGATTAAAGACTTATATCAAATACGTCTTTCAGCAATAGCAAATTAACGATATTTTTGTGCGCTGTCTAAGTCAGTTTCATCAATATCAAAATAACGTCACACATATACCGTCACGTGTTCCTGGGTGCCTCCCTAGCTTGATTTTTGTTAGGGGGTTGGATTCGCGGGGTGTATGGAGGCCTAACCCGAAAGGAAATTATTATGTCTACAGTTAGCATGCGCGATATGCTTCAAGCCGGTGTCCATTTTGGTCACCAAACTCGTTACTGGAACCCTAAGATGGATCAATACATCTTTGGTGCGCGTAACAATATTCACATCATTAACTTAGAGCACACCGTGCCTGCGTTTAATGAAGCTCTTGATATGATCAAGAAAATGGGCTCGCAAAAGAAAAAAATCTTAATGGTAGGTACTAAGCGTGCCGCTCAAAAAACCATTAAAGAGCAGGCAGAGCGTGCTGGCCAACCTTTTGTTAGTCACCGTTGGTTAGGTGGCATGTTGACCAACTATAAAACTATTCGTACATCTATTCGTCGTTTTCGCGAATTTGAAACGCAAAGTCAAGACGGTACTTTCGACAAGTTAACTAAGAAAGAAGCGTTAATGCGTACGCGTGCAATGGAGAAGCTAGAGCTTTCTATTGGCGGCATTAAAGATATGGGCGGTTTGCCAGATGCGTTATTTGTTGTTGATGTTGAGCATGAGCGTATTGCCATTAACGAAGCAAACAAATTAGGTATCCCTGTATTTGGTATTGTGGATACTAATAGTAATCCAGCGGGTGTTGATTATGTTATCCCTGGTAATGATGATGCGATTCGTGCTATCAAGTTATATGTGACCGCTGTAGCGGATGCTTGTGTTGATGGTTTAGCTAGCTCGCAAGAAGTGCCAAACAAAGATGAGTTTGTTGAAGTTGACGCTCCAGCAGCTGAAGCCGAAACTAAGGCTTAGTTTTAGTAAAGTCTATTGTTTGATATGAAGGGGGCTTGGCCCCCTTTTTTTACAAAATTATTCGTATATTAATGTGATAAGTGAGAGGAAATGATCATGGCTGCAGTCTCTGCTTCAATGGTAAAAGAACTTCGTGAGCGTACCAGTTTAGGTATGATGGAATGTAAAAAAGCACTGAAAGAAGCTGATGGTGATATTGAGTTAGCCATTGAAAACTTGCGTAAAGCGAGTGGCTTAAAAGCAGCTAAAAAAGCTGATCGCACCGCTGCTGAAGGTGTAGTGGTTACTCGTATCGCTGATGATAATAGCTACGGTCTTGTAGTAGAAGTTAATTCAGAAACTGACTTTGCGGCACGTGATGAGGGCTTTTTGGATTTTGTTAACACGGTTGCTGATAAAGCATTTGCTGATAAGCAAACGGATGTTGCTGTGTTGATGTCTGGTGAGCTAGAAAATGCACGTGAAGCATTGGTTCAAAAGATCGGTGAAAATATCGGCGTTCGTCGTGTTGAAGTGCTAGAGGGTGATGTAGTTGATGCCTATACGCATTCAAATAATCGCATTGCTGTCTTGGTTCAAGTGACTGCTAATAACGAGCTAGCGAAAGATATTGCTATGCATGTGGCGGCGGTGAATCCTCAGGTGGTTAATCCTGCAGATATGCCAGCAGATATGGTTGCTAAAGAAGAAGATATTATTAAAGCTCAGCCGGATATGGCGGGTAAGCCAGCTGAAATCGTCGAGAAGATGATGGGCGGTCGTATTAAGAAATTCTTGAAAGAGAATAGCTTGGTTGAGCAGTCATTTGTTAAAAACCCTGAAGTGACGGTGGGTCAGTTGGCGAAAGAGTCGAGTGCCGAAGTGAAGTCATTCATCCGCTTTGAAGTGGGTGAGGGTATTGAGGTTGCTGAAGTCGATTTTGCTGCTGAAGTTGCTGCTCAGGTGCAGGCATCTAAATAACGTATTGCTTTCTCGCGGCGGTATTTGTACTGCAGGGTGAGATTTTTCAATATACTTAAAGAAAGGGTAAGTGCTGTCGCACTTACCCTTTCTTGCTGTTAGAATACGGCAGTTTTCCGCACCTGATTCCTGTGGCTGATTTTTGGTCAGTAGACAGTGAAATAACTCTATAGAGGATTATCTGTGACGACACATAAGCGCGATAAAAAATATAAGCGAATTTTACTCAAGTTGAGTGGTGAAGAGCTGATGGGCTCTGAAGGCTTTGGTATTGACCCTAAAGTATTGGATACTATGGCCTTAGCAATAGGCCAGCTTGTGGGTATTGGTGTTCAGGTAGGTTTGGTTATTGGAGGCGGTAATTTATTCCGTGGTGCGGCATTGAGTGCGGCTGGTTTAGATCGTGTTACGGGTGACCATATGGGCATGTTAGCGACGGTGATGAATGCCTTGGCCATGCGCGATGCATTAGAGCGTTCTAATATTAATTCTCGTGTTATGTCGGCTATCCCTATGAGTGGTGTGGTTGAGCATTATGACCGTCGTGCGGCCATGCGCTTTTTAGATGCGGGTGAAGTGGTTATTTTTTCTGCAGGAACCGGTAATCCATTCTTTACCACTGATTCTGCTGCCTGTTTACGCGGTATAGAAATCGAAGCTGAAATCGTATTGAAAGCCACTAAAGTGGATGGTGTATATACCGCCGATCCAATGAAAGATAAAACGGCTACTAAATACGACGTGTTAACCTATGATACCGCCTTAGAGAAAAAGTTGGCAGTAATGGATTTAACGGCTATTTGTTTGTGTCGCGACCATAATATGCCATTGCGAGTATTTAAAATGTCCAACGCCGGCGCCCTACTTAATATTGTTGTCGGTGGCGAAGAAGGGACGTTGATTCAGGAAGAGCCTGCGTTAGCAGAAGTGGTCGATCAGTAGTCGTAAACCAATAATAACGAGTGTGGCGTATCGATGTGTTAACCATTAATATCTATTTCAAATTAATGAATCACATAATTTGTCACGCATGATCTCATATTTACATAGTATTTAAGTAATTAACCATAGTCATATTAGTGCAAAAGCAAAAAGGTCATTCCCTATGATTGAAAATATTAAGCAAGAAGCAAAAGTACAAATGCAAAAAAGCCTAGAAGCCCTAGGGATTAATTTTAACAAAATTCGTACCGGTAGAGCGCACCCGAGTATTTTGGATGGCATAAAAGTGGATTACTATGGTTCTGATACGCCATTGTCGCAAGTGGCTAATATTTCGGTATTGGATGCGCGTACTTTGTCTATCAGTCCTTGGGAAAAGCAGCTCACACCGCAAATAGAAAAAGCGATTATGAAATCTGATTTGGGTTTGAACCCTTCAACAACGGGCGACCTTATACGTCTTCCGATGCCGATGTTGACAGAAGAAACGCGTAAAAACTATACCAAACAAGCAAAGTCGGAAGCGGAATCTGCTAAAATTTCAGTGCGTAATGCCCGCCGAGATGCATTGGGACATTTGAAAGACTTGCTCAAAGATAAAGAAATTGGTGAAGATGATGAGCGCCGTGGTCAGGACGAGATTCAAAAAATCACCGATAAATTTGTGGCTGATATTGATTCTGCTCTGGCAGACAAAGAAACTGATTTGTTAAAGATATAGCTGTAAAGTACTTTTTGGCTATAGATTTTTGGATTAGTATTTTTTGTTTTTAGTTAGTCGCTCTTAGTTATTCACCATTAGTTATTCATTGTTAGTTATTCATTGTTAGTTATTAATTGTTAGGTATTCAATTGACAGCATCTCCATCATTAAAACATGTAGCGATTATTATGGATGGTAATAATCGCTGGGCGAAACAACAGGGGATGATGGGAGTTTCCGGACACAAAGCAGGTGTGGAGCGTCTTCGTGATGTTCTTTCTGCGTGTAAAGATCATAATATTAATGTATTGACGGTATTTGCTTTTAGTAGCGAAAATTGGCAGCGGCCAGAAAAAGAAGTTGATGCGCTGATGTCTTTGTTTTATTTGTATTTAAGTAACGAAGCAAAGAAGCTCAAAAAAGAAGGTGTTCGGTTGCGGGTGATGGGGAGCCGAGACCGTTTTAGCCCCAAGTTATTAAAAGCCATCGACAAAGCAGAACAAGTGGCTTGTGAAGGTGATAGAACCTTAGTAATTGCTGCTGACTACGGTGGTCAATGGGATGTGGCGCAAGCTGCAAAAAAAATAGCGCAAAAAGTACTGCAGGGTGATTGTGCTATTGATGCTATCGATTCTGGGCTTGTTGCCAGCTGTCTCGATTTACCTGATTTACCTCCTTTGGATTTGTTGATTCGTACAGGTGGTGAAAAACGCATTAGTAACTTTTTGCTATGGCAAGCGGCTTATGCGGAGCTGTATTTTAGTGATGCGTTATGGCCGGACTTTGATCGCGAAGCGTTAACTGCTGCAGTAGATGAATATGGGAATCGGCAGCGGCGTTTTGGTTTGACTTCAGATCAAGTGTCGCCTGAACCCTCAGCCTAAATAATAAACGAATCATAGTTGGTTTTTCTTAAAAAGCTTATTTGGTCATATGCTGGCATCATTACATAATAATTAATGATAACTTCAACTTATTTTCTAACGACAGGTTATTCTGTCAACGGATAACAATAATGCTTAAAAAACGCATCATTACCGCTGTTTGTTTGGTAACGATTTTCCTTCTTGATCTCTTGCTGTTACCTGCACCTTGGTTTTTCAGTCTGGTCGCATTAGTGGTTGTTATTTCTTCATGGGAGTGGGCTGACTTATCGGGTTTTACAGCTAAATACCAGCGAATAATGTATAGCGTTTTTGTCTCTTTCGTAGGTATTGCATTGTTAGAGTTTGTAGGCCTGTCTAATGGTTTTTCTGTTGCCGACGTTAATACAGATAATATATTGTTGTTATTGACTAGTGCAGGTCTTTGGTGGGCAGTTGCTTTGTTGTGGGTACAGGGTTATCCCACGAGTGCTATTTTGTGGGGCAATCGTTGGATGCGATTATTGATGGGCTTACTGGTTTTATTGCCTTGTTTTGTTGGCCTGCTTTTTTTGCATCAGCAGCCTTTGGGTATTTGGCTTATTTTGTGGGTGGCGGCTATTGTTTCTACCGCCGATATTTTTGCTTACTTTTCCGGTCGTGCTTTTGGCAAGCGGAAGCTAGCTAAAAGTGTGAGCCCAGGAAAGTCATGGGAAGGCGTTATTGGTGGGGTGTTTGCCTGTGTAGTATTAGGCCTGTTGATCGCTTATTTTGCAGATAAAGACATATTGCTAACACTATTAGTGGTGATTCCTACGGCTTTTGCATCGGTACTTGGTGATTTGTTGGAAAGCATGGTGAAACGCCATCGCGGAATCAAAGATAGTGGATCTCTTTTACCCGGACATGGTGGCATATTAGATCGTATTGATGGATTGACTGCGGCTATTCCAATATTTGCTCTCATGCTTGCTGTTTTTAACTGGTAGCGTCGATTATGTCCGTCAATCATCAATCATCAGCGTCGCGTTCTGTTTATCAGGGCGAGGCTCATCATAAGAAAATTCAGCGGGTTGCCATTTTAGGGTCTACTGGCTCTATCGGTGTTAGTACTTTAGATGTTATAGGTCGTCACCCCGAGCGATTTTCAGTTGTTGCTCTGACGGCTAATACAAATGTACAGCGCTTGTTGTCTCAATGTTTAACTTATAAACCGCGTTTTGCTGTGATGAGTGATTCTACTTCAGCTCAGAAATTGATAGGTTTATTGCGAGAAGCTAAGTCTGATACTGAAGTGTTATCTGGCGCGGATGCTATATGCGAAATTTCTAGTCACCAAGATACCGATACGGTGATGGCAGCAATTGTCGGCGGCGCAGGTTTGCTGCCAACTATGGCAGCAGTTAAGTCAGGTAAAAAAGTGTTATTGGCCAATAAAGAGTCGTTAGTGATGGCTGGCAGTCTTTTTATGGATGCTGTGGCAAAGTCCGGTGCGCAATTGTTGCCTATAGATAGTGAGCATAATGCGATTTTTCAGTGCCTACCTCATCAATCCCTACCTCATCAATCCCAGCATCAGCGTGACGTACGTAAAATATTGCTTACTGGCTCTGGTGGGCCGTTGAGAGGCTTGTCGACAAAGGATATTCGTGAGGCTACACCAAAACAAGCTTGTGCCCATCCTAATTGGTCAATGGGACAAAAAATATCGGTTGATTCGGCCAGTTTAATGAATAAGGGCTTGGAGTTTATCGAAGCCAAGTGGCTATTTGATGTCACACCAAGTTTGATTGAAGTTGTCATCCACCCTCAAAGTATTATCCATTCTATGGTGGAATACGTTGATGGTTCTGTCTTAGCTCAATTAGGTAACCCGGATATGCGCACGCCTATCGCTTATGGCTTGGCGTACCCTGATCGCATTGACTCCGGTGTTTCTAGCTTGGACATTATTGCTGCGGCGCGTTTAGACTTTGAAGATCCACATAAAGAAAATTTTCCTTCGTTACAGTTAGCTATCAATGCGGCAGAATCGGGCATTGGCGCAGCAACAGTATTAAACGCCGCCAACGAAATTGCCGTTGACGCTTTTCTGCAACATCAAGTGAGTTTCGGGCAAATGACGGATAGTTTACAGTGGGTGATGGAGCATGCTTCTTGGCAAGAGCCAGCAGATTTAGATGCGGTAGTTGCTCTTGACGGTTATGCTCGCAGTGTCGCTAGGCAGCGAGTGAATAGTTTATGATGATATTACTCAATATTTTATACTTCTTACTGGCATTAGGGATTCTTGTTACTTTTCATGAGTTTGGGCATTTCTATATAGCGAGGCGATGTGGCGTGAAAGTGCTTCGCTTCTCGGTAGGCTTTGGTAAGCCGCTGTTAACATGGCGCGATTCGCGTGGCACAGAGTACGTTTTGGCATCCATTCCTTTGGGTGGATATGTGAAAATGTTAGATGAGCGTGAAGGTAATGTTGCTCCAGAAGAGTTGTCTTCGGCGTTTTCTCAAAAAACAGTATGGCAGCGTATGGCGATTGTTGTTGCTGGCCCCGTTGCTAATTTTATTCTCGCCATATTCCTTTATTTTATTCTCGCTTTATCCGGAAGTACGGGTATTGCACCTGTGATTGGGGAGCTTCCAGTAGATGGTGTCGCGGCTCAAGCAGGCTTGCAGTCCGGAGATGAAATTGTTTCTGTCGACGACAAGGCGGTTAATACATGGAATGCTGTTTTTTCGGCGCTGTTGCATCGTATAGGTGAGACGGGTGAAATTGTTTTTGAGGTTCAGCCTTCAGGTTATCTTGATACTCATCGCCCCCGCACCATTCGTGTGCCGATTGATCGATGGCTACACAGTAGTGAAGAGCCGGATTTATTTGGCGAGCTAGGTATCGTGCAGTTTTTACCCGACACCGATGTGGTTATAGATCAAGTGATTAAAGGGAGTGCGGCAGATTTAGCTGGCCTTCAATCGGGTGACAAGGTGATTAGTGTAAATGGCGATGAGATAAGCTCATGGCGTAAATGGGTAGAATATGTTCGTGCGCGGCCAGACATAGCCATTGAATTAAAAGTACTTCGTCAACAAGAAAACTTCGATATATCTTTAGTGCCTAGAGCAGTGAAAGACGAAAGTGGTGTTGAAGTAGGGCAAGCGGGCGTTTCAGCACCTATTGCTTGGCCTAAAGAGATGGTACGTAAAGTAGAGTACAATCTATTTGAGGCGATTGGGGAAGGTGTTGTCAGAACAGGTGAGACCGCTAGTTTAATACTTTCTTTTATTAAAAAATTAATTTTTGCAGATGTGTCTAGTAAAAACTTGAGTGGCAGCTTTAGCATCGCTCAAGCAGCGGGGGACTCGGCCGATGCTGGCGTGTTATATTACATCGCCTTTATCGCTTATCTAAGTGTTAGCTTAGGTGTACTTAATTTATTGCCTATCCCGGTGTTAGATGGTGGCCATTTGCTTTATTATGTCATCGAATGGGTGAAAGGCAGCCCCGTATCAGAAAAAGTACAAATGGTAGGTTACCAAATGGGCTTTTTCTGTATTGTGGGCGTAATGATTCTTGCACATGTCAATGATTTGTTAAGAATTTTCTCCTAACCGCTAAAAGTATCTATCTATACATTAGTAGAATGTTAATGGCCTTGTGCTCGACACATTTTATTCATAACAATAACTTTTACTGAGTAAAAGATCATTATTCATGATCGACAAAATATTTATATGAAATTATCTATCCGTTACCTAGTACTTATTGCTCTTTTTGTCAGCAGTTTCTCTACGTATGTATTTGCAGAAACCTTCCGTATTGAAGATATTCGTATTGATGGTTTACAGCGAGTGTCAGCAAAAACTGTTTTTGCGGTATTGCCCATCAAGATCAATACTGATGTGACGACGTTGGAGATGCAAGATGCGGTAAGAGAAATATTTCGAACCGGCTTTTTTGCAGATATAGATATTGCCGCGGAAGGCAATGTTTTGGTATTGAAAGTGACGGAGCGACCTGCAGTCAATCGTATCGCGGTAGCAGGTAATAGTGTACTTGATACAGAAGCGCTACTGGATGGGTTGAAAAACATTGGTTTAGCTGAAGGTGAAATATTTAAGCAGTCTGCATTAGACAAAATCGAACGAGAGTTGAATGCGCAGTATAGCGATATTGGCCGTTATGCTACTCAAATTGAGAGTAAAGTGATTGAACTGCAACAAAATCAGGTGAATGTTGCTATTAAAATTATAGAGGGTGAAGTTGCTGAAATTAAGCATGTCAATATTGTTGGTAATAAGCGCTTTTCTGATGAGGAGTTAAAAGAGTTATTCGAAGTGAAAGAAACAGGACGATGGTCTTGGATCACCGGTAGTGATCAATATGCAAACCAAAAGTTGGCTGGCGATTTAGAAAGCCTGAAGTCATTTTATCTTAATAGAGGTTATTTAGAATTCGAAACTACATCTACTCAGGTTTCTCTTAGTCCAGATAAGGAAACGGTTTATATTGCTGTCAATGTTTTTGAGGGTGAAAAATATAGTGTAGAGTCTATCGATATTGCTGGTGATCCCATTATACCTACAAATGAAATAGAACAATTAATCACTATAAAAGAGGGAGATACTTTTTCTCAAGAGCGATTACTTTCTATCTCGAACGTTGTGGAAAAGCGTTTAGGCGATGATGGTTATAGTTACGCAAGAGTCAGTGGTGTTCCTGAGTTAAACAAAGAGACAAAAACGGCGAAAGTGACCTTTTTTATTGATCCCGGTAGCATCAATTACGTAAGAAGAATTATTTTTTCTGGCAACTTGGCCACTCAAGATAATGTATTGCGCCGAGAAATGCGTCAATTAGAAGGTGCGCCGGTATCAACAGAGAAATTAGAACAGTCTAAGTTACGCTTGCAGCGCTTATCGCTGTTTGGTGAAGTGACGATGAGTACGCAACCAATACCTGGAAGGCCTGATCAGATAGATGTTATTTTTACCGTAGTAGAACTACCTTCCGGTAGCATCAATGCCAGCTTAGGTTTTTCTCAAGGTAGTGGTGTTAGCTTTGGTGCGGGGCTGCAGCAATCTAATTGGCTAGGTACTGGTAATACCTTTGGTTTTCAGGTCGATCGCAGTGATGTTGAAACAGGTTATAGTGTGAACTTTACGAATCCTTACTACACCCAAGATGGAGTAAGTCGTGGTATTAGCCTGTTTTACCGTGAGCGTGATTTAGATGAGCTGGATATTGCTAGCTTTTCCACAGATCGCTTAGGTGTGGATGTTACCTTTGGCTACCCTATTTCAGAAAATAGTCGGGTTTCTTTAGGCGTTGGATTTGAAAATATTAAAGTTGAGGCGGGTACTCAAGCGGTTCAAGAAATTTCAGGTAGCCCACGGTTGCGTTCAGGTGTTGATGACGCTTATATATCTAAGTCCCAATTTGATAGTTTAGTTAGTGCTGGGTTTGAGGATACAAATGGTAATGGTTTTGTTGATGAAGGCGATACTGTATCTACTTCCGTTAATACCCTCGCTTCAGGCATTACGAGTTCAGGTTCTGTTGACCCTTCTCAAGAAATAGATTCTCCTGATGGTTTTTTAGACGCGAATGGTAATGACTTTAATTCATTGGATGTCAAGCTAGGCTGGAATAAGTCGACACTCAATCGTGGTATTTTTCCTACTAATGGTGGTTCGCAAAAAGTCAATTTCTCGATGACGGTGCCAGGTAGTGATATAGAAATTTATAAGTTGTCTTATCAAGGGCAGTTTTATAAAGCGATAACGAAAAATCTCACGTTGAGGTTGAAAGGTAAAATAGGTTACGCCAATAGCTATGGCAATATAGATACGCTGCCTTTCTTTGAGAACTTTTTTTCGGGAGGCAGTAGTTCTATTCGTGGTTTTGAAACAAGTTCTTTAGGACCGAAAGGTACGCCAGCAGAGTCTTATGTGGCTGCGCCTTATCAGGGCGGCAGGTTTGCTTATGTCAGTCAGGATGATGTTGGAGGCGCTTTGCAAACACATGTCGATACTGATAGGCAAACTATCGGTGGTAATATTTTATTTGAAACAGGGGTCGAGTTTGTTTTCCCCGTTCCATTTACAAAAAATATTAAATCACTAAGAACCATTTTCTTTATTGATGCCGGTAATGTGTTTTCGGATACGTGTAAAAGTACACAAGAAAACTGCAGTAACATTGATTTAGGTAATTTAAGTTCTTCGACAGGTATCGGTTTGCAGTGGTTGTCGCCTGTTGGCCCACTAAGTATGTATATCTCTAAGCCTATCCAGGAACAGCCTTTTGATAAAACAGAAAGCTTTCAGTTTTCATTAGGTCAAAGCTTTTAGTGGTATCTTCTTTTACGAATAATAATGAGTTGATAGTGAGTTGTTATGAAAAAATATATTCTTTTGCTTGTCATTTTTATCAGTTTTTTAAGTAGTAGCTTTGTTTTTTCTGAAGGGCTGAATATTGCTGTTGTCGATTTAGATCGCGCTTTACGTATTTCCAACTACTCATTGAAGCAATATGAAATATTGCAGGCAGATGAAAATTATAAACAGTTGATTGAGAAAATTAACGGTGTTCGTGAAGAAATTGAATCCATTAAAAAAGATGGTGAAACTAAATCCCTCACATGGTCGGAAAGTCAAAAACAAGAGCATGTGCAAAAAGGGCAAGCGAAAGTGGCAGAAATTAATAACTTGGCTAATCAAGAGTTGAATGTGCGTAGAAGATTGGACTCAAGTATTCATCAAGAGCTTACCCCCCAAGTAGAAAAAATTGTTAATGATATAATAGAAGAAAAATCTATAGGTTTATTATTGAAGTCCCAATCTGTACACTTTTATACGCCTACATTCGATATTACTGAAGAAATAGTTAAGCGTTTAAACGCTGTCGAATAAAAATGACTGGCCGACTCTCTCATGTTAGATAACACTAGTTACAATCTAGACGAGCTTGCAGCGCACACGGGTTCGTTAGTGGTCGGAGATGGCTTGTGTCAAATTTGGGGGCTAAATACCTTGCTCAATGCAAATGCGCAAGAGCTATCTTTTTTATCCAATCCGGCTTATTCCTCATGTTTAGCGTCCACACAGGCGGGCGCTATCATTTTACATGCGCGTGATTCAGGGCTGTTTTCCGGTAATAAGCTCATTACAGAGAACCCTTATTACACTTTTGCACTAATCTCACAATTGTTTTCATCATCACCCAAAGTTGAAGGTGATATACACTCCTCCGTTATTTTTGGGGCATCCTGCAATATCGCAAATGATGTTGATATAGACGCAAATGTTGTTATTGGAAGTAACGTCACGATTGGCAGTGGAAGTCGTATCGGAGCTGGTTGTTATATTGGTGATAATGCAGTGATCGACGAAAACTGCCTCATTTATCCTAATGTATCAATTTACGAAAATACGCTAATGGGTAAAAGTTGCATTGTTCATAGTCATGCTGTGATAGGCTCAGACGGCTTTGGTTTTGCGCCTAAAAAAGACGGTAAGGGTGGTTGGCAAAAAGTCCATCAGTTGGGGGGCGTTGTTATAGGAAGCGATGTTGAAGTTGGGGCTGGGACCACTATTGATAGAGGTGCTCTAGATAACACCGTTATTGAAAATGGGGTAAAACTCGACAACCAAATTCAAATTGCTCATAATGTCAGGATAGGTGAAAATACTGCCATCGCTGCTTGTAGTGCTATTGCTGGTAGTACGCTCATAGGCAAGCGCTGCACGATTGCAGGTGCTGTTGGTGTTATAGGTCATCTAACTATTACTGATGATGTGCATGTTACGGCGATGAGCTTGGTTACCAAGTCAATTCCCAAGTCAGGTTCATACTCATCAGGAACCCCGTTAAATGAAACGGCGAAGTGGCGTAAAAACGCAGCGCGCTTTAATCGCTTAGATAGTATTGTCAGAAAGTTTTGTTAGACAGTTTGGTTAGAAAACCAGCTAGAAAGTTATAAATATTTTTCATAAAGAGCTTCTGTAAAAAACTAAAAGCACTCATAAAATGTGATTTCATATTATATGAAATACGTTATACAAATAATAGATAGTATAGTTAAGGCGAAAATAATGGATGTGACAGAAATTAAAAAGTGGTTGCCTCATCGCTACCCCTTTCTTTTAGTTGATCGTGTGGTTGAGTTGAACGCTGGCGAATCTATAGTGGCGTACAAAAATATTACGGTTAACGAAGAAGTGTTTAATGGGCATTTCCCACAGGCGCCTATTTTTCCAGGTGTTATGATTATCGAAGCCATGGCACAGGCGTCAGGTATATTGGGTTTTAAAACGATGGATAAAACCCCACAAGATGGCTCAGTGTATTTGTTTGCTGGTGCAGATAAAGTGCGTTTTAGGCGACAAGTCATTCCTGGTGATCGATTGCAGTTAGAAGCAAAGGTGATTTCTAAAAAACGCGGTATTTGGAAGTTTGATTGTACGGCATCTGTAGATGGTGAGTTGGCTGCGTCGGCCACTATTTTATGCGCAGATAGAAAAGTATAGATGATCAATAAGTAATGATTCATCCTCAAGCTATTATAGACCCATCCGCCAGTATCGCAGATGATGTTAACGTTGGTGCTTTTTCTATTATCGGCCCCGACGTTGTTATTGGAGAAGGCTCTATTATTGAGCCTCATGTGATTGTCAAAGGCCCTACTGTCATAGGTAAATATAATCATATTTATCAGTTTTCGACAGTAGGTGAGGCCACTCCCGATTTGAAGTATCAAGGAGAGCCTACGCGCTTAGTTATTGGCGACAATAACGTTATTCGCGAAGGTGTTACGATTCATCGTGGTACAGTACAGGATCGCTCTGAAACGACAATAGGTAATGACAACCTACTGATGGCTTATGTACATATAGGCCACGATAGCGTGATTGGTGATCATTGTGTTTTGGTCAATAACACCGCTCTAGCAGGCCATGTTCATGTGGGTGATTGGGCAATATTAGGTGGCTATACATTGGTTCATCAATACTGCCACATTGGTGAGCACTCTTTTACCGGTATGGGGAGCGCTATTGGTAAGGATGTTCCGGCATTTGTTATCGTTTCTGGTTCCCCCGCAGAAGCAAAAGCAATAAATATCGAAGGCTTGTCTCGTCGCGGTTTTACCAAGAGTGATATAAAAACCTTACAGAAAGCGTTTAAAATTGTTTACCGAAAAACATTTACCTTTCAAGAAGCGTTGATTGAATTGCAACCTTTAGTTGATGAATGTTCAGCGGTTCAATTGCTTATCAATTCACTAAAAGTATCTACTCGTGGGATAGTCCGCTAATTCTTATCGCAGGTTAACAAGTAACGAGGTAAGAATGCATATAGGTATTGTGGTAGGTGAGGCTTCTGGCGATATACTAGGCGCTAGCCTATTAAATGCGCTAAAAAAACGTTTTCCTTCTTGTCATTTTTCTGGTATCGGTGGAGTTAATATGCTGGAGCAAGGGTTTGAGTCTCTTGTCCCCCAAGATCGTCTTGCAGTAATGGGACTGATCGAGCCACTTAAGCGCCTACCTGAACTACTGCGTATTCGAAAAAATCTTTACCATCATTTTCTTAATGAAAAAATTGATGTGTTTATTGGTATTGACTCTCCTGATTTTAATCTCTCTTTAGAGAAAAGGCTCCGCCAACAAAATATCAAGACGGTTCACTATGTAAGTCCGTCTGTATGGGCGTGGCGTCAAGGTCGTATTAAGGGAATTAAAGCGTCTGTTGACTGGATGTTAACTTTACTTCCTTTTGAGGCTGCATTTTATAAAAAACACAATGTTCCCGTTACTTTTGTTGGTCACCCGTTGGCTGATCAGTTTCCTTTAGTTAATGATACGCAAAAAGCGCGTAAAGCATTATTTGGGTTACTACCTAAAAAAAACCAACATTATTTACAGCAAGACGAAGTAAAAGTTATTGCTTGCTTGCCGGGTAGTAGGCGAGTCGAAGTGGATCATATTGGCTCGACTTTGTGGCAAGCGTTGGTGGATTTGTCAGCTAGCCATCATTCGGTTCACTGTATTATTCCGGCATTAAATGCTGAACGCCGAGAGCAAATTGAAACGCAGTTGAGTCAACTTCCTAAACTATCAGTATCTGTTATTGATGGGAATTCTCAGACGGCAATGGCTGCTGCCGACTGTGTTGTGATGGCTTCCGGTACGACGACCTTGGAAGCTATGCTATTAAAAAAACCTATGGTAGTCGTGTATAAAAAAGATGTGCTTTCTTATTGGTTGATATCTCGTATGCTAACGGTCGATCATGTGTCCCTGCCTAATTTATTAGCTGATGAAGAAGTTGTGCCTGAATTTATTCAAGATGCCGCTACACCAGAGTCAATTAGTAAGGCGATCGCTCATTGGTTGGATAATCCCGTGTTAGTTGGGCGACTGCAGCAACGATTTACAGAGTTACATCAACAGTTAAGAGTGAATGCTAGTGAGACTGCTGCGGATGTTATTGAGCATTTACTTTCACCAACATGAGCGTAATTATTATAATCTAGGGGTATAAGTGGAATTGTTTATTAGTCAGTACAAAGGTGTACTCGGAGCAGGTGTTGATGAAGTAGGGCGTGGCCCTTTGGCAGGTGACGTGGTGACCGCAGCGGTTATTTTGGGTCCCAATAAGCCTATAGAAGGTTTAAATGATTCAAAAAAACTATCTGAAAAAAAACGCGACGCATTATTTGACATCATTAAAGAGAGAGCGCTCTCTTGGTCGATTGCCCGTTGTTCCGTTGAAGATATTGATCAAATAAATATTCTTCAAGCAAGCTTGTTGGCAATGAAAAAAGCCGTGGATGGTTTGGCTATAACACCAGAGCATGTGTGGGTCGATGGTAATAAAATGCCGCGATGGAATTATACTGCTGAGACCGTCATTAAAGGTGATAGCCGTGTGCCAGCAATTGCGGCAGCGTCTATCTTAGCGAAAGTGACCCGTGATCGTGAAATGGTAGCCTACGAAGAACAATACCCAGGTTACGGTTTTGCAGCTCACAAAGGCTATCCGACAAAAGTACACATTGATGCTTTGCAGCGCTTAGGTATTACGCCTATTCATCGTAGATCTTATGCGCCAGTGAAAAAAATATTGGCCTTGTCTGAAAGTAATGTATAAAAACTAATAGTAAGCGAACTAATATTAAACGAATTATAAAAATAAGTAGCCCTTAAAACAGTACTGGAAATTACCGTAAGAACTACTTGTTTTCAATGAGTTACATCGCCTTTATCTTTTCTAATTGACTACGAAGTTTTTCTAGGGAATTGTTATAGCCTGCTAGTTTTTCCTTTTCTTTATCGACGACAGCGACAGGGGCTTTATCAACAAAACCGGCATTGTTTAACTTTCCATTAATACGTCCTGCTTCTTTATTTAGCTTTTCAATCTCTTTGTTGAGTCGTGCGATTTCAGCTTCTTTGTCAATAAAGCCTGCCATCGGAACTAGTATTTCCATGTTACCCACTAAAGCCGTGGCAGATAACGGTGCTTCTTCCCCGATATTTAGCCATTGAGTGCTTTCAAGTCCGGCAAGCTTGCTTAAAAATGTCTGCATACTATTTAAGCGTTGTAGATCTTGCTCATTACCATTGGCAAAATAGAGTGGTAATTTAATGGCGGGTGAGATTTGCATTTCTCCACGAATATTACGTACACCAAGAATAATACGTTTAAGCCATTCCACGTCATTTAACGCATCTTGATCAATCTTGTCGTGATCCGCTATGGGATAGGGGGCTAGCATAATCGTATCGCCGCTTTGTCCTGCAAGTGTCTTAACACGCTGCCAAATTTCTTCAGTGATGTACGGCATTAATGGATGAGCAAGGCGTAGAGTGGCTTCTAATACTCGAATTAATGTTTTTCGCGTGCCGCGTTGTTGTTCGGCGCTGGCGTTATCGTCCCAGAGTACAGGTTTAGATAATTCTAGATACCAATCGCAATAGTCATTCCAAATAAAATCGTAGAGTGCTTGCGATGCTAAATCTAAACGGTAAGTGTTTAGACCTTCCTCAACGGCTTCTTCCGCTTGTTGTAAGCGAGAAATGATCCAGCGATCCGCAAGTGATAGTTCAACAGCTTCTCCGTTAACACCACAATCTTGTTCTTCGCAGTTCATTAATACATAGCGCGCAGCATTCCAAATTTTATTACAAAAATTTCGGTAACCTTCAATACGACCAATATCAAAATTAATGTCGCGGCCGGTAGAGGCTAGGGAATAATAGGTATAACGTAATGCGTCTGTGCCGTAAGGGTTTATGCCGTCTGCGAATTCTTTTCGCGTCGATTTTTCAATTTTAGAGGCCGCTTTAGGGTTCATTAACCCAGTTGTTCGTTTGGTGACTAAGCTTTCCAAATCAATGCCGTCAATTAGATCAATGGGGTCGAGCACATTGCCTTTTGATTTAGACATTTTTTGACCGCTGCTATCACGTACTAAGCCGTGTACATATACGGTGTGAAACGGCACTTCTTTACGGAAGTGCAGGGTTAGCATAATCATTCTGGCAACCCAGAAGAAAATAATATCAAAACCAGTGACGAGTACATTGCTAGGATGAAAGGTGTCAAGTTCGGGTGTTTTTTCTGGCCAACCTAATGTGCCGAAAGTCCATAGACCTGAAGAAAACCACGTATCTAAAACGTCTTCATCTTGAGATAAAATCACATCGTTACCGAGCTCATTTTTCTCACGTACATCTGCTTCACTGCGACCCACGTAAACTTTACCGGATTCGTCATACCATGCAGGAATACGATGCCCCCACCATAGTTGGCGAGAAATACACCAATCCTGAATGTCACGCATCCATGAAAAATACATGTTTTCATATTGATTAGGCACAAATTTAATAGAGCCATCTTCTACTTTTGAAATCGCTTCTTCTGCTAAAGGCTGGGTTCTTACATACCATTGGTTGGTTAGATAGGGTTCGATCACCACGCCTGAGCGATCACCACGGGGCACTTTTAAAACGTGATCGTCAATTTTTTCTAATAAACCCAGTGCTTCAAAGTCAGTAATAATCTGTTTGCGTGCAGCAAAGCGTTCCATGCCGCGATAAGCTTCAGGTGCGCTATTGTTGATGTTGGCATCGTCATCAAAAATGTTGATAAGTGGTAGATTGTGTCGCTGACCCATTTCATAATCATTAAAGTCATGCGCCGGAGTTATTTTTACACAGCCTGTACCAAATTCACGATCAACATAATCATCGGCGATGATTGGGATTTCGCGGCCTACCAATGGTAGCGTAATCGTTTGGCCAATAAGGTGTTGGTAGCGTTCGTCTTCGGGGTGAACGGCAACTGCGCTATCGCCTAACATGGTTTCAGGGCGAGTGGTTGCAACGACTAAATGACCCTCACCGCTAGTGAGCGGATAGCGAAAGTGCCATAAAAACCCTTTGGTTTCTTCGCTGATCACTTCTAAGTCGGAAATGGCTGTATGTAAAGCCGGATCCCAGTTGACAAGGCGTTTGCCACGATAAATTAAATCTTCTTCGTAGAGTCGAATAAAGACTTCTTGTACGGCTTTATAAAACCCGTCGTCCATAGTGAAGCGCTCGCGGCTCCAGTCCGGACTCGCACCTAAGCGACGTAGTTGACGAGTAATATTACCGCCGGATTCGTTTTTCCATTCCCAGATTTTCTCAATGAATTTTTCACGTCCTAGGTCGTGACGAGTAACACCTTCCTTATCTAGCAGGCGCTCA
>AEVK01000075.1 GCA_000209515.2 gamma proteobacterium IMCC1989 | reverse complement strand
CAGCGCCAGATTATAGGGCAACAGCATATAGCTGCAGGACAGGAGCGTCTTGATTCTGTTGGTGATGCTGAGGGGGCGAGTAATTATCGTGCTATGCAGGAGCAGAAAGCGCGCTCTATGGTTGTGACTAAGGACAATGGGAGTAGAGGTGTCTACGGTATTGCTCAACAAGAGCTAGGCTCGAATGCGACACAGGCGCAAATTAATCAACGGGTTGATGAGATTGTGGAATTGAATCCACAGTTGAGAGGCTATGTTAATTTAATTCGTCCTGGGGATGAGTTGAACTTGGGCAATGGTTCGCCGGTGGCGATTAGTGATGCTACTCGTGTGGCTAGGGTTGCTGGGGATGAGAGTTATCAGGCGAGTTTAGCGATACGAACATCACAAGCCGCACTAGTTGAGTCGAATATAGCAAGCCCTACTCAATCTTCAGATCCAATGCTTGATTTACTTGGGCTGGATACACCCCAAGTGAGAAATGTTAGTATTTTGTTCAATGATCGCGGTGAGATAGATTTATCTGGTATTCCTCCTGTAGAACCACAATATACACCTAAACCAGAACGATATACGATAGAGGCTCTTTATAATGGTAGAACAAAAACCGAGCATGATAAATATATTAACGATAGTACACTAGACGCTATCAGAGGTAACCTTGGATCGGCTGTTACTTTCATAGGTGCAAAAGCGGCAGGGGTAACGGATCCAGAGCGATTAAAGGGTGCTGCTGATGCTGGAGGCGCGGTATGGAATTTTGTCGGTGCTAGAACTAAACCAACGCTTGCTTTGCATGGAATTAATACATCACCTCCCAAACTGGGGGGGGATGGAGTTAATACATTGCCATCATCGTCATCTCTAATGAGTACACCGAAAAATAAGCCGCCTTTAGAGAAAGTGCTTAATATACAGCGTGAGCCGTTACCTAAAGTTTATGATGGACAAGATGTTAAAGTGCCAATATCTGATAAGTCATTATTACTTCCAATACCGAAAAATCAATTTGTCGCTCCCACATTGAGTAACTCAAGTCTCAAGTCAAATGGATTGAGTGGTTCTACGAACAAAACAACAAGAGAGGATTTACAAGCCCAGCTGCCAAAGGGCTACCATATTCGTAGCTACTCTAAGTCAGACACGCTTGGTGTGGCGAGAAACCCAAACACAGCAGCTTATAACCCTAAAATATCGTTAACGCCTCATAACAAGTTGTATAGTCCTGTTACTCAGCAGTTAGGCCCTGTATATAGTAGCAATAGAGGGGTTAACAGGTAGCCATAAAATGAAAAAAATAACATACAAAGACACTTTAGAACTTGCTTTACCTGATCATTGGGGAGTCTTTGATTATAACGGTGATGCGAGAATTTTTGAAAATGGAGATGATAAAAATATATTTGAGATATATTTTATTTCACCAAAGGAGTTAAAGTTAAAAAAATATTATAACGCTGTTGATATGTTGAATGCCTTGCCAAAAGGAGATGAAGAAATTTTTAGCTTGGGTAAAGGTGTGTTTTTAAGGTGTTACACTGATAAATTTTCACGAGGAAAAAGAAGGTTTATTAGTTATTACTGGTTTATCGCCAATAAGTCATCACTTCAAACTAAAAAGGCAGTATCTCTTTCGTATACGGCTACAGTTAAAGATATGAGTAGTAATGATTGTCAAGATATTGCAAAAATGTTTGATAAGCAAATCAGAAAAATTAACTTTATTGGAAGTGAAATGTCTGACGAATCAAGTATAACAGTTACTTTAGAGTCTTCAGGTCAAACTTTGATTGTTGGAGAAGTTGAAGGAATGTATTATTAAAAACGTATTAACAGCGACATTAACAAGCGACTGTGATTAAACTCAAGCCTAAAAGCGAATTACTTTACGCGATACTCCACTCCTGATTATTGCGGACCATCGCATTTAATATGGTAATCATTTTTCTCATGCAGGCAGTCAGCGCTACTTTTTTATGCTTGAGACACATGGGACAGGCACTGCAAAAAATAATCGCTGAATGTATTTTTTCTTTGCCAGAACTAACATGGGACAGAACTAACATGGGGCAGGCACTTTTAAAAGAAGGGTTGCTGGTT
>AEVK01000076.1 GCA_000209515.2 gamma proteobacterium IMCC1989 | reverse complement strand
CCGCCAGCACCGCTGCAACACATACGCCTACACGAGCAATCAAAGGCCAAACACCAATGCGCGACCAATCGATTTCGTTAATATCGAAGCTATTTATTTGCTCTAAAGTATCCTGTAAAGACATAAAATCGGCTCGCTATTCTTGTGGCATACACTGTGACATAAATTGCGTTAGTTAGTTAGATTTGCAAAATCTGGAGGAATGACGGTCTCGACTGTCAACTCAAAGGATTCCTTTACAACATTAATCAAATTAGGCGATGCAAAAAAAGGGGACTCATCTAAATTTCGCATTAATGTCGAAACACGGGTATTCGATTCAGAAATACCGCTAATAGTATAGATATTTTCCGCTCTGGATAAACGCTTAAAATATACACCATCGGGCACAGCACGAACGATTTGATCGAAATAATGGACTATTAGCGGCCTCTTATTTTGCAAGCCTTGAATGACCTCTGTTCTAGATTCCAACTCTTTACGTTGCGCCTTAAGTAACGTTATTTTGCCTACTTTGGCATCTAATAAATTAAGCTCTTTTGTAAAAATGGCGTTACGAGCCTGCTGATCCTCTAACTGGTTGCTCATAAAAGAAAACCACACATATCCAACCAAGCAAGACAGAATAGCTAATAAAATTAATATCGAAAAAAACTCTCGTTTTCTTTCCTGTCGATATTCATCACGCCAAGGCAGTAAATTAATAGTTGCCATTAGTCAATCCCTCTCATCGCCAAACCAGCGGCTATAAGCAAACTAGGGGCCGCTTCAGTTAAGTCTTCACTACTGACTTTAGATGAGTATTTCATGCTAACAAAAGGGTTAGCAACACTCACCAAAGTTTCTAGATGATCCTGCACCAAAGGAGCTAAACCGCCCAACCTAGCGACTCCGCCTGCAAGGATGATATGGTCAACCTGGCTATAATTACCAGATGAATAAAAAAATTGGAGTGAACGGGTCACTTGTTGAAGAACCGTCTCTTTAAAAGGCTCAAGCAGATCAGCCAAATAATCGTCTGGCAACCCTCCCTGAACTTTTGCCTGCTCTGCTTCGGCCTGAGACAATCCGTAACGCCGCTGAATTTCATCCGTTAAATTGTTACCACCAAAAAGCTGCTCTCGCGCATAAATAGTTTGATGGTTTTTTAATACGCTTAAGGTCGATACTGTTGCACCAATATCCATAATAGCGACCAACTGATCCGCATCAGCCTCCCAGTCATCAACAATAAGTGGCAACGCCCTTTCTATCGCATAGGCCTCCACATCAATAACCTTTGGAGTCAATCCAGCCTGCTCTAAAGCTGCGATACGCAGTTCAATATTCTCTTTACGACATGCCGCCAACAAGACCTGCATAACATTAGAATCTTCATTAGCCTGACCTTGGATCTCAAAATCTATAGCAACTTCATCCAAAGGGAAAGGAATATATTGGTCAGCCTCTATGGTGATCTGTTCTTCAAGGGCATCCTCGGTCAGCCCAGAAGGCATATCAATCACCTTGGTAATGACCGATGAACCAGCAACAGCAACAGCAGCATCTTTTATTTTGCAGCGAGACTTATTAAGAAGCTGTCTTATCACATCCGCGACAAGGTCAACATCGTTGATGTTTTTTTCTACCACTGCACCAGCAGGAAGAGAGCTAATAGCAAAACTCTCGACTTGGTATCCCTCAGACTGCATCGAGAGCTCCACTAACTTTACGCTAGTAGAACTAATATCGAGGCCGACGACTGGTTTAGACTTACGCTTAAATAGACTCATAGTATCTTTTTATTTTGTGCTACGTTCTTATGTTAGCTAAAATTTCACAATTTTTTTATCTATATCCGGAACTTACATGATGTTCATGTTATAGCACTTTAACTTAGTTACGCAACCATAGAGTGAACATATAGGCAAAGTTAATTAAGTAAAAAACGATACAAAATAACGTATAATGACGTAAAACACCAACAAAAAACTGCTAACACATTAATTTTCAAAGGAAAAATGATTTTGAAAAAGGCATTATGGCTCTTTATGGGCTGGTCAACCTTCGCCATAGTATGCGCTATTACCACGGCACTATTTGGAACATACCTTTACCTAAACCCTTCCTTACCCGATGTCGAGAACATCAGAGAAATTGAATTGCAGGTACCTCTGCGTGTTTTTTCGGCAGATGGCAAGCTGATTGGAGAGTTCGGCGAAAAAAGAAGAGACCCCGTCACTTTTGAAGAAACTCCCGACATACTGATCAGCGCCGTACTGTCTGCAGAAGACGATGGCTTCTATTCCCACCAAGGAGTAGATATTACCGGCCTACTAAGAGCCGTTTCTCAACTTGTCCTGTCAGGTTCGATTCAATCTGGCGGCAGCACCATCACCATGCAAGTAGCACGTAATTTTTTCTTATCTCGCAACCAAACATTTTCGCGCAAATTTAACGAAATACTCCTTGCGCTCAAAATCGAGCAAGAATTATCAAAAGAAGAAATCTTAACACTTTACCTAAATAAAATTTACCTAGGAAATAGAGCCTACGGAGTAAAAACCGCAGCGAAAGTATATTACGGAAAAGAATTATCAGAGATTACACTTGCTCAAGCCGCTATGATCGCAGGGCTTCCCAAGGCCCCCTCTAGCTACAACCCTATTGCGAATCCATCTAGAGCACTCATACGCAGAAACTGGATATTAGGTCGTATGCAGTCCCTCAATAAAATTTCTGATGAAGAGTATGAGCAGGCCATCAATGAACCTATGTCCGCTAGCTATCATGGACAACAACTCGACTTATACGCCCCCTATGTAGCGGAAATTGCCAGAGAGAAAGCACTTTCACTATTTGGCGAACAAGCATATACCGGCGGCTATAATGTTTATACAACCATAGACAGCAAATTACAGGAAGCCGGCCAAAGGGCTGTCGTCAACGGGCTGCTCGCCTACACAGAACGACACGGCTACAGAGGAGCAGAGCTGCGCTTAGACACCAACTTATTATTACCTCTCAACCCCCAGCAGCAAGCAGCAGTTACCGAAGGAACTCGCGAAGCGGAAGACGAAACAAATAGCGATGCAAATACAACCCTAAGTGACAAAGCCAATAGCAAGATAATTATTAACGGCTCGTCCTTAGGCGAAGTCAACTTACTACCTTGGCTAGAAACACTGAACACAATACCTAGTTATGGCAAACTGAAACCTGCCGCGATTATAGACATCCAAGACAAATCATTTACAGCAATCTTTGCATCAGGCGAAACCGCTACAGTTGAGTGGAAAAACGGACTCAACAAAGCAGGAAAATATGTCAACGAAAACTTCTACAGCCCAGTGCCTAACAGCGCTAAAAAGATTGTTCAGCTAGGCGATGTCGTACGTTTATTTGCTATCGAGGAAGCCCCCCCCCTCCAGAACAGCAACGAACACAACGAAAGTAGCAACAGTAGCGAAAATCTCGCAGAGACCAATAACGCAGAGATAGAACCTAAAAAAACCCAATGGCAATTCTCTCAGGCTCCCAAAGCTCAAGCCTCATTAGTCGCTATAGCACCTAATAACGGCGCAATAAAAACTATCGTTGGCGGCTTTGACTTCAACCAGACCTCCTTCAATCGCGCGACTCAAGCTAAGCGCCTACCCGGCTCGAACTTCAAACCTTTTGTCTACAGCATTGGTTTAGAGCATGGCTTAACCGCAGCTTCCATCTTCAACGATGCGCCAATAGTCGTCGAAAGTAATCAGCTAGAAAGCGCATGGCGCCCAGAAAACGCCAGCGGAAAATTTTATGGGCCAACGCGACTTCGCAAAGCGCTATATTTGTCTCGCAACCTTGTTTCCATACGCTTATTAAGGAACATTGGCATAGATACCGCCATCGAGGGAATGGGACGCTTTGGCATTAAAGGAAAAGAACTGCCAAAAAACTTATCTATGGTTTTAGGCACTTACGTGATGACCCCCTTAGAAGTCGCAACTGGTTACAGTGTTTTTGCTAATAGTGGCCACAAAGTCGAACCGTTTTTAGTTGATCGCATCAGCAACAGCCAAGATGAAATTGTATTTCAAGAAACACCTCTTACTGTGGTCGCAGGGGACAAGCTAACACAAAACGACAACATGCAAGAATCAATAAGCGACACTCTTACAGACATTGCAAAGACCCAAGACACGACAACAGAACCACTCACTCAAAAACCTGCACCAAGGGTAATGGATGAACGCGTTACCTATATCATGAACTCTATGCTTAGGGATGTGGTTAAGCGAGGTACCGCAAAAAAAGCGCAAGTATTAGGGCGCTCTGATATTGGCGGGAAAACAGGTACGACCAATGGCCCAACGGATGCTTGGTTTTCAGGATATAACCCTCACTTAGTCGCAACCGCATGGCTAGGATTCGACGATAACAGCAAAATTGGTCGCCGAGAGTATGGCGGCACAGCAGCGCTGCCCATATGGATTGAATTTATGGAAACGGCCTTAAAGAGCATTCCAGATACCCTTCCTTCACAACCTGACGGAGTAGTGACTGTTCGCATTAATCAAGATACCGGCAAGCTAACATTACCAGATGACCCTAACGGTATTGATGAAATATTTCTGGAAGAAAACGTACCAACAGAATTGCCCGAAAGCCTACAAACAGGTGGGGAGGCTAGCGTTAAACCCGTGGATATTTTTTAGCGCATGCGAATATTAACTCATCAAATCGCTAATCAATAATCAATAATCAACCAAAAAATCCGAACTCAGAACCAAAAAAAGCCAGCGAAAGCTGGCTTTTTTTGGTAGGCATATTGTCTAACAACAGTATAATTTTTACTTCGTTGTACGACCCGCAAAACGCTTATTAAAGCGATCGATACGACCACCTGTATCAGCAGTCTTTTGCTTGCCGGTATAAAATGGGTGACACGCAGAACAAACATCCAAATGAATATCTTTTGCTAGCGTTGATGAAGTTTTAATAACGTTGCCACAACTACAAGTTGCTGTCATTTCGGCATATTTAGGATGGATATCTGCTTTCATAATGTTACTCTTCCACTATCGTGTTATCGTTGCGCCGCCACCTGATCTTGAATGCCTTTTATACACTCTTGTGCATAAAAAGGTATGTGCCAAGCACGGCTGCTTGCTATAGTTTAGCATGAAATATCGCCACTGCTTTTTAGTAAATGGCGCGACCCCAAGCTCCCCTGCTTAAAGAGGGACGAGCATATTACCAGAATCGATACCCAACACAAGCGCTACTGCGCAAATGTTAACCGAAAAACACAGTAAGAAAAAACAATAACGAGCCCCATGCCTGCACTCTCTAAAAATAAAGATCATTTAGCACCGACCCTGCTGCGCGTTGCCATACCGTCACCATTACGACGAACATTTGACTACCTCCCTACAAAAGACCTTATCAATTCGCCATTATTGGTGCCCGGCTTAAGAGTATCGGTCTCTTTCGGTGGCCAGAAAAATATCGTCGGCATTGTGATTGATGCAGACAACCGACTTTCCGAGCATAAGCTCAAGTCGATACATGCAGTTCTAGATGATGAGCAGCCGACACTCACTTCAGAAATATTAGCGCTATGTGAATGGTGTAGTCGTTACTATCATTACCCCTTAGGTGAAGTCTGTCACCTCGCACTTCCCACCTTACTCAGAAAACCATCCCCTCTCCCCATCAAAGAGAAGAGTTTTACTTGGCAGTTAACCACACAGGGACGGCAGTGCAATACTCAAAATTTCAGCCGAGCAAAGAAACAACTTGCCGTTTGGGAAGCATTTGTCGAACGGGGCGCATTATCACCTGAACACATCAAAGTGCTAGATATTAGTCGCACAAGTATTAATGCATTGATAAAAAAAGGCATACTGGAAAAAATAACCGATGAAAAGCCAACACCCAATACAAAAACAGTACTCAACACACAAAATGCAGAGAACCCCAAGGCACTAACACTCAACTCGGAACAGAAGCACGCACTCGACAACATTCACACTAATACTTTTAATTGCTACCTACTTGACGGTGTTACTGGTAGCGGCAAGACCGAGATTTATCTACAAACGATCCAAAAAGTCATCAACAAAGGGCAGCAAGCACTCGTGCTCGTGCCAGAAATTGGCCTGACACCACAAACCGTTTCCCGCTTCCAGCAACGCTTTAATGTACCCGTCGCCACACTACATTCAGGCATGAATGACAAGCAACGTCTATTTGCATGGCAAGATGCCAAAGCGGGACTGACACCTATTATTATTGGTACACGCTCATCCGTATTCACCCCTTTTCCTAACTTAGGGCTGATTATTGTTGACGAAGAACACGACCTCTCTTACAAACAGCAAGACGGCGTGCGCTATTCTGCAAGAGACACGGCCATTGTCCGCGCGCAGCAACAAAACATACCCATCATCTTAGGTTCTGCAACACCGGCACTAGAAACCTTACACAATGCCATAAGCGGGCGCTTTACTCACTTACACCTCACACAGCGCGCAACAACCAGTCAACTGCCAGATATTCACTGCATCCCTTCGTCAGACGACAGCTTATCGCCACAGGTCGTTAACGCCATTCGACAAACACTCGCGAAGCAGCAGCAAGCTCTCGTCTTTATTAACCGAAGAGGGTTTGCACCCACGCTCATCTGCCAAGACTGTCACTGGATTAGTGAGTGTCAGCACTGCGATAGCCGCATGACATTACACAAATTATCGCCGACTCGCCAAATACTGCACTGCCATCAATGCGACACCAAAAATACTCCACCACCAAAGTGCCCCAAATGCCATAGCAAACGATTACAACCACTTGGGCAGGGTACTCAACGCAGCGAAGAAGAGCTGAGAAAGTTATTTCCGGAGACAGCTATTTTGCGCATCGACAGAGACAGCATGAGCCGCAAAGGTGAGCTGGCAAACGCTCTAGAAATCATCAATAGCGAGCAACCTTGCATACTCGTCGGCACACAAATGCTCGCCAAGGGGCATCACTTTGCTAACGTATCATTAGCGGTCATTTTAGGCATTGATAGCGGGTTTTTTAGCAGCGACTTTCGCGGATCAGAACGCATGGGACAACTACTCACCCAAGTAGCCGGGCGAGCGGGAAGAGAGAAGCACCAAGGCACAGTGCTATTACAAACCGAATTTGCAGACCATCCTCTACTACAAAAACTCATTCATCATGGTTATTCTGCGCTAAGCCAACAACTCCTTAGCGAGCGTCGCCTATGCGACACACCACCCTATCGCCATATGGCTTTTATTCGGTGTCACGCTTTTCAGGCCAATAGTGCGATACAGTTTTTACAACAAACCAGACAACACTGCGAAAACACTTTATCTAGCAGCCCCTCCCTCCAATATCTTGGGCCTCTGGCATCAACGATAGAAAAGCGGAAAAACCGTTATTATTACTATCTTCAAATAAAAGCAACGAAACGTAGCGACTTACATTACGTACTCAAAACACTTTGCCCCATATTAGAAAAGCAAAGAGCACCAAAGCGATTACACTGGCTTATTGACGTGGATCCGCAAGAGACTTAATACTAAAACAAGATATCAAAGACCTAAAAAATGCGTACAATGCGCATATATTATTACACGCATTTTTATCACACACGTCGATATAGCTTATGGCACAAGATTTTGTAAAGAAGAAAGCAACCCGCACCCCATCACGCACCTCTACAACGAAAAAAAGTGTTGGATCGACACAAAAACGTAAATCTGCCGCGCAAGCCCGCAGCAATAAAACAGAAAAGCGTAAAACGAATTCTCGCAAGCCTAGCTCACCTAAAAAAACGGCACCTTTTTGGGCATGGATACTTATCAGCATTTGCATTATTGGATTTGGATTTTTTCTTACTCAGTTATCCAGTAAAGAAAACGGAACACAAATAAATGCTGAAGAAACTAACACTAAAGAACCTACAGAAGAACAAATATCACAAGTTAAATTCGACTTTTATGAAATACTCAAAGGTAAGGAAGTCAATGTAGATGAGAGGGTCATAGAGAAAACACCTGAACAAAAAAACATCACTTATTTTTTACAAACAGGATCCTTTAAACAGCTCAGCGATGCCGACACGCTACGCGCAAAACTACTACTTCAAGGCCTACCAGTCAGCATAGAAAAAACGACTAACAAAAATGGACAAGAGTGGCATCGAGTAGTTGCTGGGCCATTTGATACTCGCTCAAAACTAGCAAAAGCAAGAGGAATTTTAGCATCTAACGAAATTAACAGTATCGTATTGAAACGTTAGCACCCACTACAAAACTACTTTTCACGCTCAATTTATATTATTTCTGATTCTTCTCAACTTTTATAAAACCTTTAGCTAACATTGAGTTATGCATAAACATTGATAAAACAAAAACTCCACCAAGCTTAATCTGAAAAAAACAAAGAGCACACCACATAATGAATTTAATTCACCTGCCCACCGACACTAAATCATCATCACTTGACCAATCAAACAACCGCAAAATACCCTCTATAACAAACCGGCTCTATAAAAACGGTTAATAGAGTAAAAATGAGACATGAAAAATAAATAAAACCAGAACAAAGTCTCACTACAAAGAAAAAAATATTGCAAGAACATGCGCCATATGATTTGATTCGCTATCATTTTTGCAAATCACAGCTCTGAAAAGATAAGCAGAGAATCAGGACAGAGAAGTCGCTATAAAACCATAAAAAGGCAAAGGCGAACAGTGAAAATAACCATTATTGATCTACATAATGCATTTATAAACTTCAACATACTAAAAAAATTTATCTTTGACTTTTTCAAAGATTTTTGTAGCATTATTTTATTTTTATACAAAATAACATTCAAACATATTATTACCACATATAAAGTCGAACGAAAAATATCAAGATTCAGCTATGTCTGCAATCAACATTCAAGAGTTTTAGCCCACAGAACAAACTTCTTTTATAGAGGAATAATAAATTTCGGGGTGATCACATGAAAAAAGGCACTTATTCTTCTTGGGGAATGTACCCCTACTATCCTCAGATAGCGCATGACTGCATGTGGCGAGATGAACTAACCACAAAACTAAAAGGCATGGTTGAAATACATGGATCGACCCTCGCATATGGCAACGGACGCAGTTACGGCGATAGTTGCTTTGCGCACTCAGACAATGTCCTATCAACTCGCTGCCTTAATAAAATTATTTTAGCTGACTGGGAAACAGGAAAAATTATCTGTGAGTCAGGCATTACATTCGAAGAAATAATCGATATTGCTTTACCTAAGGGGTGGTTTTTACCCGTCACTCCCGGCACCAAATTTGTTACATTAGGCGGCGCAATAGCCAATGATATACATGGTAAAAACCATCACCACAAAGGGACTTTTGGCTGCCACATAAAACAATTTTGTCTCATTCGAGCGGATCAAAAAGAACTTATTTGTTCAAATCAAAAAAACACATCGCTCTTTCAGGCAACTATTGGCGGACTAGGACTAACGGGGATAATTAAATGGGCTGAAATACAACTTATTCCAGTCAATAGTAGTGAAATTGAATCAACAGCAATTAGATTTGACTCTCTAGAGGAGTTCTTCACCATTTCCAAGGAGTTAGATACTCAATATGAATACTCAGCTACGTGGATTGACTGCTTAGCAAAGAACAATAGCATCGGAAAAGGTATTTACTTTGCGGGCAATCATACCAAAAAAAACACCTTAGAAATTAAAACAAAAAAAAACAAAACCTTACCATTTACACTACCTATTTCGGCGGTAAACTCACTTACGCTCCGCGCATTTAACTACTTATATTTTAGAAAGCATAAGACTGGCAGGAAGAACATATTAATGCCTTACGATAAGTTTTTTTACCCTTTAGATGGCGTATTGCATTGGAATAGAATATACGGCAAAAAGGGCTTTCAACAATATCAATGTATTATTCCAGAGAAAAACGCCTATAACGGTATAAAAACAATATTGAAATTAATATCAGATCACAAATGTGGGTCTTTCTTAGCAGTACTAAAACGTTGTGGTGACATACCTTCACCAGGATTATTATCTTTCCCTATGCCCGGAATTTCACTTGCATTAGATTTCCCACAAAATAATAAACTGGTCGCATTATTTAGCAAACTGGATGAGATAGTGCGAGAAACACAAGGCCGTTTATATCCGGCTAAAGATGCACATATGACTGGTTCCGATTTTAGATTAAGCTACCCCTCCTGGGAAAAAGTAGAAGCACTAAGAGACCCTGCTTTAAATTCTCGATTCTGGAAAAGAGTGACCGACTAATGAAAAAGATAGTTATCTTAGGTGCTATGTCAACCATCGCCATCGCTTGCACTCGCTTATGGGCGAACAAAGAATGTGAATTCATATTAATTGCTAGAAACAAAGACAAACTATCCCAAATTGCCGATGATTTAACTGCAAGAGGATCTATAGTTCACATAAAGACATCTGATTTTTCTGACTATTCAAAACACGAAACCCTTAGTAAAGAATGTTTCGAGAAGGTCGGTAATATCGATATATTATTAACAGCATACGGTACGTTACCAGATCAGATTGAATGCGAAAAAAATACAGACATTGCCCTCCAAGAATTTCATACCAATGGATTAAGTGTTATTTCACTACTCAACCATTTTGCGATGAGAATGGAAAAGCAAGATACTGTTTCTGGTACTATTTCTGGCACGATTGCTGTCATTTCGTCAGTTGCAGGCGACAGAGGCCGTGCTAGCAACTACTTATATGGCGCTGCCAAATCAGCAGTCTCCACATATTGTAGCGGCTTACGCGCACGCCTATCTAGAACGGGAATTCATGTGCTTACTATAAAGCCAGGATTTGTTGACACGCAGATGACTCAACACTTAACGCTCCCCGAAAAATTAACGGCATCACCAGAACAAGTCGCACATGACATTAGCGGCGCCATTACATCAAAGAAAGATGTTCTTTATACTCGCTGGTTTTGGCGCTATATCATGCTAATTATCGTTATAATACCAAACCGTATATTCAAAAAAATGAAATTTTAATAACACTAGCTTCTACAAACATTAGCTCCTAAAAAAACACTAACCCCTAAAAACCAATCCTCAAAAACAATAACTACACGAGAAAAAAACAGTATGTTCCTAAGGCTTATTCAACAAAACACCATCAGTATCATATGTGCATTACTGGCTGTCATAACAGCGGGCATCATTCTTTTTGCTCTGCCTCAAGATAGAGAAGTAAAATCACTCAGCATTTTCTTATTCAAGCTATTACCGTTTATCCTTGCGAGCCTATCCCTTGCCTCGGTTAGCCGAGAAGTTTTAAAAAATCAATGTATACAATTTTTCTCTATCGTCACTTGTTTCTTATTCTTTTTTGCCTTTCTCGTCCCAAAAATATTCTTTCATGCAGAAGTTTTTGAAGATCTATACCACGTTATGTTGATAACTACGCCTTATATTATTCTATGTTTTGTTTTAATTTATCGACTAGGCGGCGCTACCGGAAAACAGGCATTTAGACTGTCAATAGCTTTATTACTGATCATGATTTCAGGTATCGAAGATCTGGCTTACTTTACTGTCAACTCAGACCCCAAATTTGCCACCATGCCAGAAGTATGGGACTGGGTAACACACCTAGCAGTACGCATAGGCCATAGCCCAACTAAAAATGAAATCATTGCTTCTGTTATCGTTCACTTCACCTTAGCGATAGCGATTCTATCACTGCCGTTTAACTGGCTCGCAAAGGCAACAGAAAACTCAAAACTAGATATCCTTGCCAACGACTAACATTGGTAGTATTTAATGTATTACATTGATGATTTTTTAGCCTTATTATTTGGCATCTCACTACTGATCGCTTTTTGGAAGGTTCGCACACCGCTATTTTTTATAGCCAGCGGTGCGTGTCTCACCATTATCTATTCAATAACGCTTTTTTTCATTTCAGAAACAAAACCGGTACAAGATATTATTTTTTACTCTATGGCCTGCCTAGGATGTATTAGTGGCCTATTATTTATTCGTGTCATGCTCATCAGAAGCATTAGCTTACATGCGTTAAAGCTAAGCAACACAATGACAAAAAATAAAAAGGAATGCTCTATTGAGGATCAGCTTACCGAGCAAATGACCAGTGAAATAGGCTTTCGCTTAGATGACCTCCAACAAAAAGGCTTTGCTACATTGACCACAGACGGCAGCGGCCAGTTAACACTGACACCAAAAGGACGAGTGATTGCTCAATTAGTTTCTAGACTGTATCGAGCAATAGAACGCTAATGGATACTCTATTCATTGTAGCCTTAACGACATGCATCTTACTCGCGCCAATAGCTGCAGAGATCGTGCTCAAAGGTCGGCGCTTACAAAGTAATGTCAAACGCGTAGCACCTTTGTATATCGTGATAGCACTGTGCTGTATCACTATAGGGGCATATACTCATTACCCTCACCCTATAGTTATAGTAATGTATTGGTGCGGGTATTTTTTAACGTGGTTTGGTATTCGTAGTCACTTAGAAAGTTCTATCTTATTAAAGATGCTCACCACACTGCAAACGTCCAACTTATCCAGAGACGAATTGATGAGTTCATATTTACAGTCATACAGCACTCAATCTCGAATAGCAGAATTAAAAAATAGCGGCTTATTAGAATCTAAAAAAGGCATTATATCTATTACGCCATCAGGGGAAAAATTACTCAGCATCATTGATCTTTTAGATTAATTAATGCCCGTTAACTAATGCCTATTAATTAAGCGAATATTTATGAAAAAATCGAATTATCTATTCATTCTCAAATTACTTATTGGAATAGGGTTAATCACCTTTCTATTGAGCTCTATTGAAATGGGAAGCTTACTTGAAAGACTATCGAACATAGACGCAAGATATTTATTACTCGTCTTTCTCTCTCCTCATATCGCTATGTTTCTATCGACGATAAAATGGAAAATATTACTTGCCTTACTCCATATTCATGCCACATCACTTAGATTATTTTGCTTGTATATGATAGGCACTTTTTTCAGTAACTTCCTTCCCACCATGATTGGTGGCGATGCAATTAAAGCGTACACCTTGTATCAAGAAACCGGACAACCTGAAAAAGTAATAGCGTCGACATTTATGGATAGGTTAATGGGGCTCACTGCTTTAGTCTCTTTACTCCCATTGATACTGCTTCAACAGGACATCCGCGATTCGGTTCCGTTGTTACCGTTACTATTAGCCGGAATAACATTGGGCTATATCATTTTATTGATCTTAATTTTTTCACCTGTTTTTACGCTGCTAGGCAACTTCACATTTCGGCATAAACTACTAGCTAAAGGATATGAATTCCTTAAAAGTACTCACGAAACAGTACGTCTCTTTAGACATCACAAGAAAGCGCTATTGGTTACCTATGTTATTTCTCTAGGGTTTTATGCGTTTACTATACTAACCCCTTGGCTGGTTTCACGAAGCTTAGGTTTAGAGATTAGCTATCTTTATCTAGCCGCGTTTGTGCCTATTGTAATGCTATCCACTATCGTTCCAGTCTCCCTAAATGGTTTGGGCATTACAGAAGCAGGCTACGCTATTTTTTTACAGATGGCAGGCGTTCCCATCGCAGATGCTATCGCGATAGCCCTTGTTTTACGTATAAGATTTGTTATAACCGGCTTAATTGGTGGCCTTATATTTATCAAATACAAAGCCGCACCTAACAATAAGGCAGCTACTGCAAACGAAGAGTGTATTACCAATAAACCGGCATAAGCAGATCAGTTTTTTTCAAGCTCGGCTTCAAGATCGATTAAAGCAAATCACTTTTGACTGAGTCATCTCTTGTAACGCATAGCGTACACCCTCGCGCCCTAAGCTGCCGCGTTTATAACCACCAAAAGGCATCGCGTCAAAACGAAAGTCCGATGAATCATTAATCATCACACCACTTGCTTCTATGCGATCAGCTGCTTTTAAAGCGGTTTCTAAATCACGAGTGAAAATACCAGCGTGCAAACTATAATCTACGCAATTTGCCCAAGTAATTACCTCATCAAAGCTATCAAACGGTTCGAGAATTACGACTGGAGCAAAGACTTCTTGCATACATAACTCTGATGTGTTTGGCACATTAGTGAGTACCGTTGGGGTATACATATTATCGTTACGCTGATGCCCCGTTAATAAGGTCGCGCCTTGAGTGATAGCACTCTCTACCCAAGATTGAATACGCGTAGACTGCGCTGATGTAATCATTGGCCCGACATCTGTCGTATCATCCATCGGGTCGCCCACACAAAGCGCTTGTGTTTGAGCAACAAAATCCGCCGAAAACTGGTCGAATACACTACGTTCAATAAAAATACGCTGTGTACCAATACAGTTTTGTCCCGATGCCCAAAAAGCACCTGACACGGTTGCGCTTACGGCATCATTAAGATCGCTGTCAGCCATAATAATGACAGGAGCATTACCGCCTAAATCCATTGTCATTTTTTTTAAGCCTGCAGTGCGTGTAATTGCCTCACCCGTTTCCATACCACCGGTAAAAGACACCATACGAATATCATCAGCAGATACCAATGCACCTCCTATTTTTGCATCGCCGATCACCACAGAAATAATATGCTCGTCTAATCCTGCACGAAAAAACGCATCAACCAGTTTAATAGCCGACAATGGCGCAAGCTCTGACGGTTTTAGAATAACGGAATTGCCGCCTGCAATGGCAGGCCCTAATTTATGTGCAAACAAATTAAGAGGATCGTTAAACGGGGTGATCGCCAAAATAATACCAAGAGGGTCACAATGCGTATAACCTTGCCTCCCCACAGCACCCTCGTAAGAATCAAACGGAATCACCTCACCACTTAATCGCTTCGCTTCTTCCGCCGACAACTCCAAAGTATTCACACAACGAGAGACTTCTTTGCGTGCCTGCACAATGGTTTTTCCTGCTTCGTTCACAATCAATATGGCAAATGTTTCTAGCTCTTCACGAACAATAGCGGCCGTTGCCGCCAAGATTTTAGCGCGCTGGTAACGCGCTAATTGACGAGACACTTCAAAGCCATTTTTGGCATTCACTAGCGCAGCTTCTACATCAGCCAAGGTTGCTGCAGGGATAGAATCTACCACCGTCTGAGTGAATGGATTGATCACATCAATCATTTGTTGATGCGGTTCATTTTGCTTAGGCAATATCACCTGTAACGATTCCATACTAGCTCTCCTTACGTTGATGAATCGCAATAATATCTGACAAAATAGCATAGGCCGTTTCAATGCGTCCTGCGCCAGGACCAGAAACCGTCACATCACCTAACATGCCCGAAGTAAAAGTAATCGCATTGACAGCACCGTTGATACCCGCAAGTGGGTGCCCTATCGGTAATTTTTCGGGTGACACACTAGCCACAATAGAACCATCTTCTTGCTTGCTCGCTTTACCTAGTAACTTCCAGTGACAACCTTCTGCCACGGCTTCTTTCACCATCGCTTCGGTCAATCCAGTAATGCCTTTGCACTGAACATTGTCCTGAGTCAAATTTGCATTCCACAAACGATTTGCTAAAACAATGACTTTTAACATCACATCTTTACCTTCAATGTCAGCACTAGGATCAGCCTCGGCATATCCTTGCTGCTGTGCAGATGCAATCGCATCGACAAAAGTCTGGCCTTGCTCAACCAAACCTAAAACATAATTCGCCGTACCATTTACGATACCTGCGAACTGATTAATCTCGCTACCTTTTAATAATTTATCTGCAAAACGCAGCACCGGCGTACCACTCATCACTACGCCTTCGTATTCAAAACCAACATTATTGTTAAGCGCTAAATCGATTAACTCTTTCTCTACAAAAGCAAGAGGGCCCTTATTAGTTGTCGACACATGTTTGCCGCTAGATAACGCCCAGCGACAATGAGAAGTAGCAGGCTGACCCGTTACCGAATTAGTCACCGTGGCCTCAACTACAATATCTGCATTACTATTTTTAATAATTTCTTCATTATCTGCGGTCGCTTTACCATTGGGTAAATTAGCGCAAACACCTTGAACGGTAGGTAATGCAGTTAACAAAGCCATGTCGATGCCTTCTGGCGAATACACTGAACCCAAAAACATATCTGAAACTGCAACAATACGTAAGTTAAAACCCATTTCACGATAGAACGCTTCTGGATCTGTCGCAATAATGTTAGCCAGTGCTCGGTTTACACCACCAAAACCAATCAGTGCAATGTTGTAACTTGTTCTGACATTCATGTTGTCATTCATAGCGCCATCCTCAATAAGTTATTTTCAACGCTAGTATTACAAATGAGGATGTCAGTCTATATACACGCATTAACCAAAGGCATGGTCAAAATGACGATACTGACGAGCAATATGCACAGATAAAATAGATGCAAAAAGAGGAAAGAGGGTAGAGGGTAGAGGAAAAAAAGTGAATGGCAAACAGATCAGGGAAAACAGTTACATTTTTACCGTCGATAAAGCAAAAGTCGTATGCGTATCGTCAACGCTTTTCAAACCGCTCACTGCTTGCCATATTTCGTGAATGCGCTCGTGGGAGCGCGCTTGTACATTTAATATCACATCATAATCGCCACTCATAATGTAACAAGATACGATTTCGGAGACTGTCGCTGCATACTTAATGACTTCGGTATCTCGCATGCGGTCTTTACGATAGACCATCATAATAGCGACCACCTTTTCATTAACCGGCAAGCCATCACCCAAAATCACTTGATAACCATTTATCACGCCAGACTTTTCTAACTTGCTCATACGATGAGTCACCGCATTGCGTGACAAGTTAACGTGGCGAGACAAATCACTCACCGATATACGCGCATTATCTGTTAATGCTTGGATAATCTTACGATCAAAATCATCTAACTCTATTGGCACAACAATAACCCACCTGAAAAAGTATATTGTGCTGAGTATCACGCAATACATAAACAAGCACAAGAGCCCAGCACCCGCATCAGCTCCCTCACATTGTTCTATAAATATAATACGGCTATCAACAAAAACCAGATAGAAACATTCGGCTAACTCGCTTATTCACTAACAACCAACCGTTGTATTTTAAAATATAGCCCCCAAATACTAGCCTTTCATGTCTCGTTAAAAGGTAATTTTGTGGAACAATACAGAGGAACAACGATCGTTTCGGTACGCCGCAACGGTAAAGTGGTGATCGGCGGTGACGGTCAGGTTTCAATGGGCAACACCGTGATGAAGGGCAATGCCCGAAAAGTACGTCGACTACACAACGATCAAGTGATTGCTGGCTTTGCGGGCGGTACTGCCGATGCGTTCACCTTGTTTGAACGCTTCGAAGCCAAGCTCCAAGCCTTTAATGGCCAACTCACTCGCGCAGCAGTCGAACTTGCCAAAGAATGGCGAAGTGATCGCGCCTTGCGCAAGCTAGAAGCGTTGTTAGCCGTTGCCAACCACGAAGCTTCGTTAATTATTACCGGTAATGGCGATGTCATTCAGCCCGAGGATGACTTAATTGCCATCGGTTCTGGCGGGCCTTACGCTCAATCGGCGGCTAGAGCCTTATTAGAAAATACTGAACTAGATGCAGAAGCCATCACCCGTAAATCACTGACGATTGCTGGCGATATCTGCGTGTACACCAACCATAATCACACCATCGAAACCTTGGAGTTTTAAGATGTCGAATATGACTCCCAAAGAAATTGTTCATGAATTAGATAAACATATTGTCGGACAAAAAAGTGCTAAGCGCGCAGTAGCTATCGCCTTACGCAACCGCTGGCGCAGGCTGCAAGTCAGCGAAAATTTACGTCCCGAAATTACCCCTAAGAACATTCTCATGATTGGCCCAACGGGTGTCGGTAAAACCGAAATCGCCCGCCGCTTAGCCAAGCTCGCTAATGCACCTTTTATTAAAGTTGAAGCGACTAAGTTCACCGAAGTAGGCTATGTAGGTCGCGAAGTTGACTCGATCATCCGCGACTTGGTCGACATGTCGATTAAATTACATCGAGAGCAAGCCGTTAAAAAAGTGCGTCATCGCGCCGAAGAGATTGCGGAGGAGCGCATTCTAAACGCACTATTACGCCCTGCTCGCGATGCAGATGGCACAGATAACAGCAAAGACGACGAGGGCGATTCTGGCAACCAATCTAGCACTCGCCAACTCTTTCGCAAGAAGCTGCGTGAAGGCGATCTAGACGACAAAGAAATTGATATCGAAGTTTCTGCTGCCAAAGTGGGTGTAGAAATCATGGCGCCTCCGGGCATGGAAGACATGACCGACCAACTTCAAAACATGTTTTCTTCTATGTCATCCGACAAAAAGAAAACCGTGAAACTTCCCATCAAACAAGCCTTTAAACAATTATGCGATGACGAGGCCGCAAAACTGGTTAACGATGACGAGCTAAAAAGTCAAGCCATCGAAGCCGCCGAACAAAACGGCATTGTGTTTATTGATGAGATTGATAAGGTCGCTAAACGTGGAGACACCAGCGGTGGTGATGTATCCCGCGAAGGGGTGCAACGGGATCTACTCCCTCTTATCGAGGGCTGCACCGTTAGCACTAAACACGGCATGATCAAAACAGATCATATTTTGTTTATCACCTCCGGGGCATTCCACCTCACCAAACCATCGGATTTAATCCCAGAACTACAAGGTCGCTTACCTATTCGTGTCGAGCTAGAAGCCCTATCACCGGATGATTTCGAGCGTATACTCACAGAACCTGACGCCTCACTCACCGAGCAACAAGAAGCGCTAATGGCAACCGAAGGGGTGGCACTAAGCTTTAGCAAAGACGGCATCCGCCGCATTGCCGAAACCGCATGGGAAGTGAACGAGCGCACCGAAAATATTGGCGCACGCCGCTTACACACCGTTATTGAGCGCTTACTAGAAGATATTTCATTCGAAAGTGGTTCCAATGGTGAAGAAACTATCAACATTGATGCTGAACACGTCGAAAAAGCCTTGGGCGAATTAGTGAAAGATGAAGATTTAAGCCGGTTTATTTTGTAAGCATTTTTAGAGATGACCGATAATGATTAAGCCCACTAAAATCCACCTCCACAAACAATCCAAAACCCTAGAAATAGGGTTTTCGGATAATACATCTCAACTCTACCAACTGCCTGCCGAACTATTACGTACGCACTCGCCGTCTGCAGAAGTGCGCGGGCATGGTGTAGGGCAAGAGGTGTTGGTTTATGGCAAGATTAACGTGGGAATTAACAGCATCAAACCCGCAGGTAATTATGGTCTACACATTTATTTTGATGATGGCCACGACAGCGGCATTTTCACTTGGACTTATTTAAAAGAACTTGGCGCGACACAAGACGCTTTGTGGGAGTCATACTTGGAGAAGCTGAAGGCTGCAGGGAAAAACCGAGATCCACATATTGCCGTGGTACATTTCCCCTAAAAACGCGCCTTCGCAGCCATTGAGAGTCGGCGTATAACCAGCACGTTACTGTAAACGATATTCGCCATTTACCTTGTTTATTGCAAAGCTCACGTAAAACATCGCACTAGCGCCACTTTCTTCGTAAGCGGTCGACTCTCCTTCAACGATATGCCTGAACTTCGATTTTAAAAATATTCCTACACGAAAGCGCTGAAGATTACCGGACTCTATAAGCGCTGACTGCTCGTCACTGACTAATGTCTCCATAGGAATAGATATCGGCGAGTAAAATCCCTTGGTCAAACTCCCAGTGACACGCCCCTCACCCAGCAAGTTATAGCTATTATCAATCGCAAGCATTTGTACATCTTTAGGCTCAATGATGATTTTTTTGGTCGTAAACTGGCCTGTATCAAAATTATAGTGTTCATGCTCAAACTGAAACCTATCTAAGGGATTAACTTGTCTCCACTCAAATCGATTTTTCCCCAGCTTGCGACACTGGGCAGCTTCAATTCTCGCTCGAATAACAAGCTCCTTGTGTTTATTTTGCTGCCGTAGCGATACCGTTGAAGACACCACCCGATAAGCACTCACTTTAGAGCGATTATAATCTTCTATAGACTCACACCCCAAGCCCATACCATCGGCCGCTTGCACCACTCCAGCGGCAAATGCACCTTGGGCGCATATTAATAAAACACTACATCCAAGTAATACCAAACATTTCATCGAATCATTTATCCGTTTATTTAAGCTTTATCTTATATGAATTATTATAAGATACTAGCGACAACAGCCGTATAAACCAACACTGTTATCGTACGCCATTGCTATTTAGGTTAGCAGCTACTGACTACATCAATCCTCTGTTAGACCATACTAAAGAATTCGCCAAGCGGCTGTTTTATTAAGGGTTTCAAGGTATGATTCACATACTAAATACATACAGAGTCCTAAACGGTTAAACACCCTATGTCTGCTTACAATCAAACGCCCAATCATCTTGTTCGCTTATATAAGGCCTCGGGCTATTCTTTAGCCGGCCTAAAATCGACGTTTAAATACGAACAAGCTTTCCGACTAGAGATCTACCTGTCAATCATCTTAATTCCACTGGCTGTTTGGCTAGCGAATACCCCTATCGAGCTGGTATTAATGATAGGAAGCTGGGTGATAGTGATGATTGTTGAGCTACTCAATAGTGCAGTCGAGGCGACGGTGGATCGCATTGGTTCAGAAATGCACGAGCTCTCTGGGCGCGCAAAAGATATTGGTTCGGCAGCCGTGATGATGAGTGTATTGCTATCATTATTCACTTGGCTCGCGATTCTATTTTTATAGCCACATCCGTTTATAAAACCATCGTCGCAACACTAACATGACTCATTTGGCCTACGATTATGACTAAACAAGACACCACTCACTTTGGCTTCGAAGAAGTCGCGACTGATGAAAAAGCTCATCGTGTAGCCGACGTATTTCATTCCGTTGCGGGCAAATATGACCTGATGAATGACTTAATGTCTGGTGGTGTTCACCGTTTATGGAAACGCTTTACCATTGAGTTATCTGCTGTTCGCCCCGGCCATAAAGTATTAGATATCGCTGGCGGCACCGGCGATCTAGCCTATAAATTCTCTAAGCTGGTAGGCGACGAAGGCCAAGTCATTTTATCGGATATTAACTCGTCCATGCTCAATGTAGGACGTGATCGATTAATTGATCGTGGCGTCAATCAAAATGTACAATACGTTCAATTAGATGCGCAGCACATCCCTTTTGATGACAATAGCTTTGATTGCGTCACCATTGCTTTTGGCTTGCGTAATGTCACCGACAAAGACCTCGCTTTACGATCAATCTTGCGTGTATTAAAACCCGGCGGCCGCTTATTGGTATTAGAATTTTCTAAACCAAAAAATAAATTATTAGAAAAAGTATACGACGAATATTCATTTCGTCTTCTGCCGTTTATGGGGAAATTAATTACCGATGACGCAGACAGTTATCGCTACCTTGCCGAATCTATTCGTATGCATCCAGACCAAAAAACTTTGCAAGGCATGATGGACGAAGCCGGTTTTACCAATACCGAATACCACAATATGACGGGTGGCATTGTTGCGTTACACAAAGGGATCAAACCCTAAATGTCTGCAACCGAATCATCTACAGATGCAGGCTCCGGCGCTGGTCTTGATAACAATCGTGATGCCAGCCTTGATGCCAGCCTTGATATAAGTATCGTACAAGCGATTGCTGTCAGTATCGAAAGCATTATCAATACTACCTTGCAATATGATCCCTCTAGCAAACAAAAAATAACTCAGATAAACGACGTTCTCGCCATTCGCATTACCGCGCCAAGCATGACGCTATATTTTCACGGGCAAGAGAATGGCGTTGCTATCCTAAGCTATTATGAAGATACTGTTAGCACACAGCTAAGCGGCTCGGTGTTGGCGTTAGTTAACTTATTAAAACAACCGACCTCTCTGACAAACAGCGGCGTGCAATTGTCCGGCAGCGTGGCCTTATTACAGCAATGGCAAACTATTTTCGACACTCTGGATATAGACTGGGAAGATGCACTAGGCCAGTTGTTTGGCAACCATCTCGTCAGCGATGCCTTCGCGCCACTCGCAAGCGATTACCTGAAACAATCCACACAGTGGGCTCGCCAACAGCAACAAGAACATCAACGCTTAATCGCCGAATACCTGCCAGAAGAGCTGTATGTGGTGCCTAGCAAACCAGAAGTAGAAAGCTTTATTGAACAAGTGGGTGATCTGCGCTCACATGCCGATCGCTTAGCTGCACGTATTCAACTAGTAAAAAAACAATTAGCAGAAAATTCGCTATTAGAAGATGAGCCATATAGCCCGCAAGATGAGAAGACGCAATGATTGTTTTTTTTCGCTCACTGTCTATTTTATGGATTTTTTGTCGTTATCGTTTAGACCAACTTAGCGAACAAAAACTTCCTCTAGCATTACGTATGTTATGTAGCTGCTTTCCTAAAAAAAACTATAGCCGTGGCGAACGCTTGCGTTTAGCATTAGAAACACTAGGGCCTATTTTTATTAAGTTTGGGCAATTGTTATCAACGCGCCCAGATCTTGTACCCCACGATATTGTTGCTGAACTCAACCACCTCCAAGACAATGTACCGCCTTTTTCTCCAGCGCTATTTAAAGCTATTGTCGAGCAGTCACTTGACGATCCTATCGAAGAAGTTTTTTCAAAATTTAACGAACAACCTTTAGCCTCAGCGTCTATTGCCCAAGTACATACCGCCACATTACAAAATGGGCAGAAAGTGGTGGTAAAAGTCATCCGACCTGAAATAGAAAAAACCATTACTAAAGATATTGCGCTGCTGCGTTGGGTCGCTAAACGCGCTGAACAATGGTTAAGTGAAGGCAAACGTTTGCGCCCAGTGGAAATTGTCGAAGACTATAGCCGTACTATTTTTGATGAGCTGGACTTACAACGAGAAGCCGCCAACGCATCGCAACTACGTCGCAACTTTGAACACTCGCCACTACTCTATGTGCCAGAAATCATTTGGCAATACAGCAATAAAAACATGTTAGTCATGGAGCGCATTTACGGTATTCCTGTTGCGAATATTGATGAGCTTGTCGCACAAAAAACCAACATGAAAAAACTCGCCGAGCGCGGTGTAGAAATATTTTTCACCCAAGTCTTCGAACATAATTTCTTTCATGCTGATATGCACCCCGGCAACATATTTGTTTCACGAGAAAATCCGCAAGCGCCACAATATATCGCCGTTGATATGGCTATAGTAGGATCACTCAGCCGCGAAGATCAATTTTATCTAGCGCGTAATTTATTGGCGATGTTTCGTCGTGATTACCGTCAAGTGGCGGAGCTACATATTCAAAGTGGCTGGGTGCCTAACACCACCCGCATAGATGAATTTGAAGCTGCAGTGCGTACTGTGTGCGAACCGATATTCCAAAAACCATTAGCCGAAATCTCTTTTGGACATGTGTTAATTAGCTTATTCCAAACCGCACAACGATTTAATATGGAAGTACAGCCACAGCTCGTACTCTTACAAAAAACCTTACTCAACATCGAGGGGCTAGGTCGTCAGCTCTATCCCGAATTAGACCTTTGGGAAACCGCACACCCGTATTTAGAACGTTGGATAAAAAATCGCTTTCATCCTAAGACACTATTAACAGAATTTAAACGTTACGCGCCCGAGTGGATGGAAAAACTCCCACAAGTACCAGCGACTATTTTTAACAACCTAGATACCTTCGAAAAAATCGGCAAACTCGCGCCGCATATTCAACAAGCCGCCAACGATTATCAACAAGCCAAGCAATCACAAGGCAGACGCACCAAACTCACTTATACCGCAATTTTACTAGGTATTGCCGCAATACTTAGCAGTTCACCACAAACACTTGCCCACTTATCCGGCTTACCGTTATTACCTATAGGATTAGGAATGACCGCCATTGCTTGCTGGCTACTCCGATAAGCCTCAAAAGCATTCCCCCTCCCTCGACCAGCCATTGGTGCATTAACATCTAAGACTCGCACACTTAGGCATTATTGCTATAAGCTATTATTTGCTTAGTACCCATCTGTTTCTATACTTTTATAAGAGTAATGGTATAAAAGTGCTCTGAAATCACTATCACTAGGCATCTACCCCCATGATCACACTGTCTTATATTAGCTGCGCTACTCATCGGTTTGACGATGAGGAACTAACCGCCTTGTTAAAACACTGCCACACACATAACAGCCAAGCTAACATTAGCGGCTTATTGCTCTACAACGGTGCCAGTACCTTTCTACAAGTGTTAGAAGGAGATGAAGAACAGATCGATAAACTCTACTTGAGCATTAGTACTGACAAGCGACATAAACGTGTTAATTGCATTCATAGAAAAGAGATCACTCAGCGTGAATTCCCCGACTGGAAGATGGGGTTTCGTAATCTGTCCACTACCCCGTTACAACACATAAAAGGCTTTTCTGATTTTATGCAAGCCGACGATTCCGTCAATTATCTACTTGAGAACAAGGGCTTTGCCAATACCATGCTAAGTCATTTTAAAAATACATCTCAAGAAATCTTACTGTAGTTATTACTCCCAGAGGTTAAACCATGCTATCCACACTTAAAATCGCTCACAAGATTTTTGTTATGGGCGCGCTCATGTTTCTGCTAACGGTTATTATTGGCTGGATTAGCCTTAGCCAAATGGCCAAAGTCGGCAAAGAAATTGCTGATATAACGGAAGTAGACATCCCAATATCTAATTCGCTGACAGTCTTAACTGAACACCAATTACAGCAGTCCATATTATTTGAGAGAGCGGTATTAGAAGGGGTATTAATGACACAAAAATATCCCGGCGCTAAAGAAAAGTTTGATAAGACCGCAAAGAAAACGGAGGCTCTAGCAAAAAAAGTAGAGCTTGAAATAAAAGATCTCGAAATCTTCATACAAGAAGCCATTCCCAATTTACATTCGCAAGCGGCGATAACTGAATTCAGCAATATATTAACTTCATTAAAAAGCATAGAAACAGAATACATAAAGCTAGAAAAAGAGGTACACAATGTTATCGTTCTTATACAAAAAGGCGACATTGACCAAGGCTTAACACTAGCAATTAACGTTGAAAAAGCAGAAGACAAACTTAGTAAAAAAATAATTGCCTTACTCGACAACATACAAGATCTCACTCTGGGTGCAGCACAACAAGTAGAGGCCGATGAAAAACACGCAATGAAATTAATTGGTACGGCACTCTTTATTGCCTGCTTATTTGCCATTGGCATCCCTTTTCTTATAGGAAGAGCGATCACAACACCCATTAAACATTTAGGTGAAAGACTTAATCAGGTCGCACACGGTGATGGTGACTTAACCCTACGCTTAAACGACAAAGGCAACGATGAAACCGCCGCAGTGGCTACTGCATTCAACACGTTCATGGTAAAACTCACCAAGACAATATCCAGTGTGAACTCATCGGCCGAAGAGTTAGGAAAATCATCAGAAACCGCTATCCGCGTGATGGAAAAAACATTAAGCAATGTAGAAAACCAGAGAGACGAAACATCAATGGTATCCAATGCCATGTTGGAGATGCGCACGGCAACACAACACGTAGCGGAAAACACTTCCGAGGCTGCAAAGGTCGCCGAAGGCGCAAAACAACGGGTAGAAGATGGCAGAAACGCAGCACAAGAAACCCAAGGTATTATCAAACAACTGGCTACCGAAGTCAGTGGCGCATCCACAGTCATAGAATCTCTTGCCGCAGAAACCGATAACATCGGCACGGTACTCGAAGCCATTCGTGGTATTGCAGAACAAACCAACTTACTCGCACTTAATGCTGCCATTGAAGCTGCACGAGCAGGCGATACCGGACGAGGGTTTGCCGTAGTCGCCGATGAAGTACGCTCACTAGCACAACGCACTCAAAGCTCTACGGGCGACATTCAAAAGCTCGTTGAAAGCCTGCAAACCGAAGCAAAAAATGCGGTGGAGAGTATGAAAAAAGGTTCAGACAGCACCGAAAGATGCCTAGAAAAAAGTGACGAAACTGCAGCAGCGCTAGAAGATGCTAGCCAAGCGGTTAGCTCCATCTCTGATTTAAATGCACAAATCGCCTCTACCGCTGAAGAACAATCCGCATCGGCAGAACAAATTAGTGACAACGTGAACAATATCTCCAATATTGCCGAAGAGACCTCTAAAGGCACTGCGGAAACTGCATCTGCCAACCAAAATATTGCGAAGAACTTAATCAACCTACACACTAGCCTTAATCAGTTTCAGATATAAACCAAAGAGCAATATAAGTCAGCAGGAAGAGATCAAAAATGATATAACGCTTTTATACAAAGGCGTTATATTATGAAGTTATCAGCAACCACCCCTCCAATACCACCACTATTACTCATGCTTATTCTTGGCGCAGCCATGTGGATTAGTAAAATAGTCTTAACCGACTTGGCTATCTCATTTCTTTACGCGACCATTATTGCCATGACACTAATGGCAATAGCGTGTATACCCTTCGCACATGCTGTTTTTGTATTGATAAAAGCACGCACAACCGTTAATCCTATCCGGCCAGACGCTAGCTCATCGCTAGTCACTCACGGAATATATGGATTCACTCGCAACCCAATGTATCTTGGCTTTTTGCTTTGGCTAATCGCTTGGGGAATATATTTAGAGAATATGGTAGGTCTTAGCGGGCCGTTGTTTTTTTATTGGCATATTAATCGCTACCAAATACCTTTTGAGGAAACAGCACTGAAAGATTACTTTGGTACTACGTATGAAATGTACTGCAAAAAAACTAGACGATGGCTATAACATTAAGAGTAATAATAAGAGTAGCGTTTTACTATGAAGTGCTTTTCTTCTGACTATAACGACCAAAGAAGATACCGCACTCAAATAACATCCACATGGGCACTGCTAGCAAGACTTGAGATATCACATCAGGAGGAGTGAGCAACATGCCAAGAATAAAACAAGCCACAATAACATAAGGCCGTTTTTTAGCTAAGGATTCTGCGCTCGTCATACCTGAACGAATCAATAAAAAAGTTGCAATAGGAATTTCGAACGCAATACCAAAAGCGAAAAATAATTTAAGTACAAAATCCAAATAGCTGCCGATATCGGTCATTACCGTCACGCCTTCTGGTGCAATTGAGGTAAAGAAACCAAACACCAAAGGAAATACCACATAGTAAGCAAATGCAATGCCCGCATAAAACAGCAACACACTAGATGCCAACAAAGGAACGATTAAACCTTTTTCATTCTCGTATAAACCTGGCGCTAAGAATGCCCAAACCTGATATAGAATAAACGGCACAGATAATACAAACGCAACAAAAAATGTAAGTTTAAACGGTGTTAAAAATGGTGCGGCGACTTCCGTCGCGATCATTGAGCTATTCGCCGGCAAAAAGACTTGCAGAGGGGTTGCCACAAAGGTGTAAATTTCATTCGCAAACGCAAACAAAGCTAAAAATACAATCGCCACTGCGGCTAAGGAATAAAGCAAACGATTGCGTAGCTCGATCAAATGCTGAACTAAAGGCGTAGATTTCATTTCATCAGAGGCATCACTCATAACAGTATTGTGGCTCACGATTAATTGACGATAATACATTATTGATCGACATCACAATGAATTCCATATTAAGAACTGCGATCAAGAATACTGTTATTTTCAGAAGGGTCTATTTTACTTTCAGCTTTAATCGGTGCACCTTGCGTGCTCTCTGCTTGCTGAGAAATGGGCTCATCTACATCAAACATTTTTTCTGATTTGGCGATGGCATCCATCACGGCTTCGTTATGTAACTGTTGACGAATATCATCCGCGCCTACTTGTTTTTCTATTTCTTCACGGGCGCTGCTTAACATACGTTTTAATCGGCCGATGGTTAACGCAACTGAGCGTACCGTTTCAGGCATTCGCTCTGGCCCCACCACCAACAAAGTAACAACCGCGATTAATAGAATTTCAAAGAGGCCCATGGAAATTTATTTTTTCTCTTCTTCGCTATTGGTCGTTTCTTTTTCCACTGTTTTCGCTTCTGGCGTTTCTAGATTTTCATCAGCATCATTATTTAATGCTTTTTTAAAGCCTTTCACCGCACTACCTAAATCACCACCTAAGCTTTTTAATTTTTTAGTGCCGAATAATAAAATAATAATGACTAAAATAACCAATAACGGCCCTATACCAATACCACCTATACCCATAAATCTCTCCTAAACACTGTTGAATTATTTTACGCGCGACGCTTTTTCATCAATTCCTGACAGCCCAAAGCGACGAGCGAGTTCGTTCAGCACCGCCTGCTCACTCAAGCCTAAATGTGACAGCATCACCATTGAGTGAAACCATAAGTCCGCGGTTTCCGCTACCACATCGTGTTTCGCTTCGTCAGTCGTTTGTGATTGCGCATCTTTTGCCGCCAAGATCACTTCGGTTGCTTCTTCGCCTACTTTTTCTAGAATTTTATTCAGGCCTTTTGCGTGTAACTGCGCGACATACGAACCTTCTGCATTGGCGCTGCGCTTACGCTCTTCTAGAATATCGCTTAATTCGCTTAATATATCAGTCATCTCTCTATCCACATTGTCCTATGCCCACTATGGCACACTAAGGGCATATATTATCACTAATCGCCATCGATGACTGCTTTCACACTGTTAGTTAACACATACCAGCGCTACGTTTATTATTGAGGAGCAATACACGTCGAAAGCGAGCATTTGGAAAGGCTAACAGCAAAAAATGTCATTTAGGTTTCAAGCAAAAAAGTCACCGGGCCATCATTAACTAAAGACACCTGCATATCGGCGGCAAAAATACCGGTTTGCACACTTATGCCGCCAATCGCTTTTGCTTGCTCTACAAAATAGTGATAAATATCTTTTGCAATATCGGGCTCTGCTGCTGAAGAAAAGCTGGGTCGAAGGCCTTTTTGCGTATCCGCCGCCAAAGTGAACTGAGAGACAATTAACAGCCCTCCACCAACATCTAACAAACCATCATTCATCTTGCCTTGCTGATCGGAAAACACACGATATTTAACGATTTTTTGTAATAGCTTATCTGCTTGCTGCTGGGTATCGTTTTTTTGCACACCCAATAGCAAAAGCAAGCCTTGATCAATTTGGCCCACCATATTGCCATCGACACTAACCGACGCTTGCGACACTCGTTGAATTAATCCTCGCATAAACGATTCGCCTTTTTATTCACTTTACTGTATTTACTTGATCAACTATTAACTAATTCAGACGCTTGGCCTTTCTGCAAACATAACCAAGTGATCTAGATCTAATTTAATACCAATAGCTTCACCCAGTGCATGATTATGATGAGAAGAGGCGAAGCAATAAAGCTGTTGTTTTGACGGAAGTATGACACGATATAAAAAGTGCGAACCGCGAAATTGCTTTGACAAAATTTCGCCCGTGACTTCACTGTCATCGTCGTGAAGCACATCATCAGGACGCACCAAAATTTCGACTGACTGATTTTCCACAAAACCATGAGGCTCTTTTGAATGCAGACGCCCCAACGAGGAGTCGACTGAAAGCTCATCCACAACAATCGCGCGCATAAATTCGCCTTGCCCCACAAAACCCGCTACAAAACGGCTTTCTGGCTCATGGTAAACATTATAGGCGGTGTCGCACTGGTGTATGGTACCCTCATTCATCACCGCGACTTTATCAGCCATTGCAAAGGCTTCCATTTGGTCGTGCGTTACCAGTAAAGCGCTGACCTGCTCTTCTAACAATATTTCTCGTATTTCTGGCACTAACTCTTCTCGTAACGAGGCATCAAGGCCAGAGAACGGTTCGTCTAACAATAATAGTTTTGGCTTAGGCGCCATGGCTCTAGCCAAAGCAATACGCTGTTGCTGACCACCCGATAATGAATCTGGGTAACGAGACTCCATGCCTACCAAACCAACCAAGGCTAACAAACGATCCACGCGCTGCTGCCGCTCGGTTTTAGACCACGACGTTAAGCCGAAGGCGATATTTTCGGCAACGGTTAAATGCGGGAAGAGCGCAAAATCTTGGAATACCATACCGATTTCGCGTTTATCCGGACTGATAGTGTAATCGCTGGCGGACAACTCTCGACCACCTAAAGTTATATTACCGGCACATAAGTTTTCCAGCCCTGCAACTGCACGCAACAAGGTGGATTTACCACAACCACTGGGACCTAAGATGCAACCTATTTGCCCATCACCCAAGGTCAAACTGGCAGAGTGCACAATAGTAGCTTCATCAAAACACACATTTACATCCGTTATTTGTAAATAATCGGTCACTGCCACTAGAGGTTCATTCTTCATTGATAATTCTCTTCGCTCTTATTCTTAATTCTTTTCTCAACACTTTTCATTAAAACTTGTTATTAATACTTTCTCTGATAAACATTTACTGTTTATCGCGCAAACGTATCCCACTACGGCGAATCATAATAATCACAGGTAAAATACTAAGACTCACTAACACTAAAGCGGGCAATGCGGCCTGCTCCCACTCGCCTTCTGATGTAAGCTCATAAATGCGAATCGCCAAAGTCTCAGAGCCAAATGGACGCAACAACAGGGTAGCAGGCATTTCTTTCATCACATCCACTAACACTAGCAACAATGCCGTTAAAATACCGGAAGACATGAGTGGCACATACACTCGCTTGACTAACGACCATTGATTAGCCCCTAATGTTTGAGAAATATGCTGATAGACGGGTTTAATTCGCTCTAATGAGGTGCTTAGTGGGCCTAAAGCAACAGAGAAGAATCGGATCAAATAAGCAAGCAATAATCCCGTCATACTCCCCAGTAGGACATGATCATTTTCTACACCTAGCCAGCGGGTAATCGGTTGCCCTAATTCACGATCAATATAGGCAAAAGGAATCATCACCCCCACAGCCAATACCGTACCGGGGAATGCGTAACCCATTGATGCGATACGTAGCAAGCCCGAATTTTGCCGATATCCCAGTAGACGACGACCGAAGACAACCAGCAAGCCCACACAGACAATAATCATCGCTGCTGAAAAACCAATCACTAAGGTATTTTTAATCAGCTCAGAAAAACGCTGATCCCATACTAAATTTTCCGCATCGACTATCCAAACGATTAACTGCATAACCGGAATCACAAAAGCCAGCAACACAACGGTTGAGCAATACAGGGTAGTTGCCCAAGCTTTGGTTTTGGACAGTTGATAACGTTGATGCTGTAACGGGTTTTGATGCACTTTACCGCGACGAAAGTGCTGCTCGGTAAATAGCGCCAAGGCCACAAACAATAACAACAACGATGCTAATTGAGCCGCCGCCGTGATATTAAACAAACCAAACCACGATTTATAAATAGCAGTGGTAAAGGTATCGAAGTTAAAAATAGACACTGCACCGAAGTCGGCCAAGGTTTCCATTAAGGCCAATGACAAGCCAGCAGCAATCGCTGGCCGAGCCATCGGTAAGGCCACGCGAAAAAAGCTCGCCCAAGGGCTTAAGCCCAATAAGCGCGCATTATCTAAGGCACTACGCCCTTGATGAATAAACGCCGAGCGCGCCAGCATATACACATAGGGGTAAAGTACGCTGGTCATCACGAACAAAATACCAAACGTACCACGCATATATGGGAAATACGCTTTCGCACCAAACCATTCACGATAAAGGGTTTGCACTGGGCCGCTATAATCCATCAAACCCAGCATCACAAAAGCAAATACATAGGCGGGCATCGCTAAAGGCAATATCAACGCCCACTCTAGCCAACGCCGACCGGGGAACTCGCACATTGCCACAAACCACGCCAAACTAACCCCAAAGACCAATGTCCACACACCTACACCCACAAAGAGGATAATGGTGTTTTTAAGTAAGAAGCCCAGTTGGGTTTCGATAAGGTGTTGCCATACTTCCGTTTGTGGATGCAGCCAACTCAACACAATCACGCCAATGGGAATGAGCACAATAATGGCCATTAACCAGACGGGCAGCGACAACAGCACTCGCGCAGTACGCCGACTATTGTTAAGTCGATAAACAAATTTTTGGATGGGTGATAGTGACAACATTACATCTCAAAAGTGGGTGGGTATATTATTTAGCTGATATTGGGTGTATAGGGTATGGTTATTTGATCACAAACGCAAAAACCCTTGAGTATAAATACTCAAGGGTTTCCGTAACATTGCGCATTTAGCTTAGATTTATTTATATCCAGCTCTGTCCATTAATTTTACCGCCGCAGCCTGCAATCGCCCAGCCGCCTCTACATTGATATCATCTGCCGTGAAATCACCCCATGCAGCAACTACTGGCGATGGCTTAACCGCTTTATTCACTGGATACTCTTGATTCAAGCCTGCAAAGTCACCTTGAGCCTCTTCACCTGCCAGCCATTCTAACAGCTTCTGTGCAGCCTCTGGATTCTTTGCGTGCTTGGTAATACCCGCACCTGATACGTTAATGTGAACACCCCGACCGTCTTGGTTTGGCCAAAATAAAGCTAATGGCGTTTGAGGATCTTTCTTCATCAAACGAGCATAGTAGTAAGTGTTAACTACAGCCACATCACACTGACCCGCTACCACTCCCTGCATCGTTTTCGTATCATTAGAGAATGGTGGTGCCGCTAGATTAGCCACCCAACCTTTCACGATTGCTTCTGTTTTTTCTTCACCTAAAGTGTTGATCATGGTGGCAACTAATGATTTGTTATAAATCTTCTTCGATGTACGCAAGCACACGCGACCTTTCCAATCATCATTCGCTAATGCCTCGTAGGTAGATAAGTCACTCGGCTTTACACGGTCTGTTGAATACACCAAGGTACGAGCGCGGATCGATAAACCATACCAATCGTCTTTTGCTGACTGTAAGTTAGCTGGCACTGCGGCCTCTAAAACGGGTGAATCAACTTTACGAAACAAGTCTTCTTCAGATGCCTGCCATAACACTCCGGCATCTACCGTCATAAAAATATCTGCTGGCGTTGAAGCGCCTTCTGCCTTTAGTCTCGCCATTAATGGGCCAGCCTTATCGGTAATAAAGCGCACTTGCGTACCCGTTTTTGCGGTATAGCGATCAAACAGAGGCTTAATCAAATGCTCTTTTCGAGAAGAGTACACCGTAATGACGTTATCTTTTGCAGCCTCTGTCGCAGCAACCACAGGCGAAAAAGACAAGACTGATACCAGAGCAGTTACCGCTCCCATCGAAATATTAACCCACTTCATAACAACTCCAACTAGTTACAACCGCTTTTCACCATTGAAAAACGACTCTATGTATTTTGTATTCACACGCCATATCGCTATACATGTAAAATATGACATTTGTCGCGCTAGCCCATATTGAGCACTTGCAGCACCAACAGGCAAATAGTAATCATTATCATTAAGATTTGCAAACAATATTTGCACAAAAGCGTATTACATTACCGAACCTTATATTATGACTCATCGCAACTTCTCTACCGACACCCTAAAGTGGTTTGACCAACATGGACGCAAACATCTTCCTTGGCAGCAGAATCGCACCGCTTACCGCGTATGGGTATCTGAGATCATGCTGCAGCAAACACAAGTCACCACTGTAATACCTTATTACGAACGCTTTATGAACAGCTTCCCTAGCGTGTTTGATTTGGCCAGAGCCAGTCAAGATGACGTATTAAATCACTGGGCTGGCTTAGGCTACTACGCCAGAGGACGTAATCTACACAAGTGCGCACAGGCCGTTGTTGATTTGCATCAAGGAAACTTTCCCGAAACGGTAGATGGATTGGTTGCACTATCAGGCATAGGACGTTCCACCGCAGGGGCGATTATCAGCTTATCTTCAGGCAAGCGAGCCACCATTTTAGATGGCAATGTAAAGCGCGTACTGGCCCGCTACCATGGTGTAGAAGGCTGGACAGGCAAAGTGTCTGTTGCTGAAACACTGTGGCAATATGCGGAAGAACACACACCCGAACAACGCTGTGATGATTTTAATCAAGCCATGATGGATTTAGGAGCAACGCTTTGTACGCGAAGCAAACCGGACTGCCAACGCTGCCCCCTCAAACCCAACTGTTATGCTTATGCAGAAGGCAAGCAAGCAGAGCTTCCTAACAAAAAGCCCAAAAAAACCATACCGATTAAAACAACTCAATGGTTAGTACTCCGCAACTCACAAGACCAGATTTATTTAGAACAGCGACCACAACAAGGTATTTGGGGCGGACTGTGGAGCTTCCCTGAAATAGCGACTGACGACGACGGGCAAGCAATTAGTGAAGCTCACCACGGGAAAGTAAAAAATTACTCACAAACAGAACCTTTTAGACATACGTTCAGCCATTATCATTTAGACATTCAGCCAACGTTAATAGAGCTAAGCAAACCTCACAGACAGGTTCGTAGTGATGAACAAGGCCGTTGGTTTGCATTAACCGAACTCAACACCATCGGTATGCCAGCTCCTGTAGAAAAGCTGATCAAGCATTTATCGATCTGACGCCAGCATCGCACTCATAAGACATCGTCGTATATAGCTAGCCACTAATATTGCCAGCAACTAATATTGTTAGCCACTAACTAACACTAGTCGTACTGGCCAGCCAGACTTGCTAGAATGTTGCACACTAACCACATTAAGGAACTCCGTTCATGTCACGCACTGTTATCTGCAAGAAATATCAAAAAGAACTGCCCGGATTAACTACTCCACCATTGCCGGGCGCAGCAGGGCAGGAAATCTTCGAAACGGTATCACAGCAGGCATGGCTCGAATGGATGCAACACCAAACGATGATCATTAACGAAAAGCAGCTCAACATGATGGATATGGGCGCACGCACTTATCTAAGCGAACAGCGTAATAAGTTTTTCAATAATGAAGATTTTGAACAAGCCGAAGGTTACGTGCCGCCCAGCGAGTAACCCAAGCGCTGAACAAAAAAAGAACAAAATGCCTTATCTATTTACATCAACTTCCAAAATTAGAGATCGAAACAGATAAATATAGATAAGGCCTCCGTTTTTACCGTTTTCCTATTGACTCAAGCTCCAAGAGCAGGTTTAATACGCGCCTTTCGCAGCTCCTGCGAATTAACATGTCAAAAAGCCCGGATAGCTCAGTTGGTAGAGCAGAGGATTGAAAATCCTCGTGTCCTTGGTTCGAT
>AEVK01000077.1 GCA_000209515.2 gamma proteobacterium IMCC1989 | reverse complement strand
TTTCGATATCAGAAAAAAGCAGCCACAAAAAAATTTATAGATTTTATGGCTGATTTTTATGACTACTTTATGCGGCTTACTTTTTTGTGTGGCGCTTATAACAAACTATCGTAAATTAATAATAGTTTGAGTAATAGTATCTGCTGTTTCAATGGTTTTAGCATTGGCTTGGAAATTACGCTGGGCGATAATTAAATTCACAAGCTGCTCTGATAAGTCAACATTAGAGTCTTCCAGCGCACCTGACTGAATCAACCCTAGCGAAGCTGTTCCCGGCCCACCAATAATAGGTTCACCCGACTCAAATGTCTGCACCCAAGCGGTATCGCCATCTGATTGTAGACCTTGTACATTAGCAAAATCGGCTAATGCTACTTGTGCTAACACCTGATTTTCGCCATTGGTATAACGAGCAAATATAATACCTGAATCATCAACATCAATACCCACTAGCCTTCCTGTGGTCGAACCATTTTGATCAAGCGTGCGCACCTCAAAATCACTGCCCACTTGTGTTGAATCATCCATACTAATTTCAAAGTTCGAATTAATAGCGGGTTCTGCTACGGGAACAGATCCACCGCTAGCCACATTCAACGGCCCCAATGCGCCGATTTCATTTCCATTTTCATCGATTGGTGTCCAGTTAGAAATTAACAGGCTATCAGATAATGCGGTATTGAGGGTACCGTTGGCAGTAAAAAACAAATCATAAGTCGCTACTGTTGCCGTCGTCGGAGCGGAAATCACGGGATCACCCACATTTTGCCCATCAATTTGCACTGCCATCTCCCAATGGTTGGCAAATGTTGCTGGATCGCTAGGATCATATGGCTGCTTAATAAAATACTGCTGCATAACATGTGAATTGCCCAAACTATCATAGACGGTAACAGATGTAGAATGATTGTAGGTTTCTGGAGACGTAGGATCGAAAGAATTATTCACAAATTCAACAGGGGCATTGTCAAAGAGTGGCGTACCAGAATTATCTGTTAACGAATATCCTTCATCTAACTCCAAAGTGATAATACCGCCGACAGTAATATCGCTGACACCTGCAGAGGATGTTGCACCTGCAATACCTAGATCATTAGCATCAGCTCCAACCGCTGTTAGCGCGACTGTTGAGGTGGTTCCCGTGGAAACAGAGGTAATGACGAAGTGATCGGTATCAAACGTAACACTTACGCCAGATATATTCGTATCAGCATTAATCGCTGTTTCAAGTGCGGCGGCCATTGCAGTGTAGCTTGCGTAAGATGCAACCGGCAAACTAATATCCGCTGCTGATGCGACACCATCTACCGTTATACTAAAATCGTAAGCGTCCGCATCAGTACCAGCGACAGCTGAGCCTGTAGCAATACCTAAATCATTAGCATTAGCACCCACTGCTGTAATGGCAACAGTAGAAGATGCGCCCGTCGTGGTTGGTGATGTAAAAACAAAATGATCAGTGTCATAAGCGACCGTTACACCTAAGCCATTTAAATTAACATCGCCATCTATTGCTGTTTGTAATGCCGAAGCCATGGCTGCGTAGCTAACATAATTACTTGCAGGCAAGCTAATGTCTGCATTTGAGGCCAAACCATCAATAGTAATACTAAAGTCATAATCAGTGGGGCCGGCACCACTTGTATCTAAAGGAATAGTCGACGCACCAGCAATAAATCGACCCGATGAGCTTTGATTGAGCGCTGCTGTTGCTGCGATTCCAGTAAAGGTACCAGAAACCGCTAGATTACCAGCGGCCACTAAATCACCAGCCCCATCAAATTCCAACGTTTGTGGCAGTCCAGATGAGCCAGTCACTGTCAACAATTGATCCGCGCCTCCACTGCCTGCCGCACCAAACACCAAATCACCGATAGTCGATACAACAGCGATAGTACCCGCACCCGCATCATAAGTAGCCGTTAAACCGGGAAGGTTGGTAATTTCTGTCGCCGTTGCTTGGCTGATACCAGTATTGGTTAAGCTAGCACCATTGATAGTGACATTGAGGCCGGCACTCCATGTAGAGAGAGTCGCTGTCGCCGTAGAGGTCGCCGTCACACCAGATAGACTGTTTAGAGAGCTCACCGTATCAAAGGTATTATCGGAAGCAGAGGTATTAAACGTAACCGTTGCCCCTGAAGGATTTGTGAAATCTAAGCTTTGTGCCGTATACCCGTTTTCATTAGCAGCTGCTGTACCGCCTGATGAAAGGTAACGTGTTCCTGTTGTTTGAATAACAGGCTCTCTCGAATCAACATTGAGTGCGATATCAACACCGGTGGTTGCCGTCGGCTGAATATTAGTCGTTTGGATTTGAATATCGCCAATAAGCCCACTGATATTACCACTTGAATCCGCATCAAACCCTTGCAACCTTGCATCGGTATTGTTAACAATAAACCCTTCCTGATCTAATCCAAATGTGCCTGCTCGAGTAAAACTTTGATCGCCAGCAAAGCTAGTAACAAAAAAACCGGAGCCGCTGATGGATAAATCTAGAGAGTTCTCCGTAAACGAGATATTGCCCTGACCGAATTGTTGTGCAATATCCTGCACTCTTACCCCACTACCCGGTTGATTTAAACCTGAACCTAAAGCAGATGTTGAGTAAATATCGCCAAACTCTGTACGCGACTCCTTAAATCCCGTTGTAGAAGCGTTGGCAATATTATTACCGGTGACGCGTAAGTCACTATTGGCTGCACGGATCCCGCTAAGCGCTACATTAAAAGGCATATCTTTCTCCTACTCTACTGCTTAATGAGTTATATGGTTAAAAAATCAAATACTTAAATGAGATATATAAATGGATATTAATTAAACTGTTTAACATCATTGATGCTAACGGCACCCAAACCTGATAAGTTTAATACTAGCTGGCCAGTTGCATCTGATGTCACGCTATTGACGTTAGCCGTTAAGGCAGTTGCTAGTTGTTCTGGCTCACCGTTTTGGGTCGCTATCACTTCAAAAGTAAACTCACCCGAGGTAATGGGATCGTCTGATTCCCAGCTAGAAAGTTCGCCATTAATTTCTATTCTATTGCCATCCCAACGGAAAACCACATCACCTGCTGACTGGGCTCCCATCGGAATTTGCTCAACCAATGTGCCTTGGCTGTTATAAATACCCATAGACATTTCAGTCGTCGATGCAGGCAACTCAATGGTGCCACCTACCACACTACCCTCAACTAATTCGGCTTTACTCGAAGGCACCGAAACAGAGCGCCCTACTAAAGAAGAAGCCTGAAGTGCCTGATTAGAAATAAAGCTGCTAGTAAAACTATCGAAATTAGTATTCAGTCGCTCTAAGCCTTCTACAGAACTAAATTGTGCTAATTGTGCGATAAACTCCGAGTTTTCTTGCGGGCTTAATGGATCTTGATTTTCCATTTGCGTAATCATCAATTCTAAAAAAGCAGTTTGCCCTAGCTCATTCCCTGACGCTTCCGCAGCAGCAGCCTCTTCTTCTTGCTGAGTTTGTATACTTAAAGAATTTAAAAAACTGTTGTCTGCAATAGAATTAATCATGTTAGCTCTCTCGTTATCAGAGTTTGTTACAAAATTTATTTACCTAAAGTTAATGCTCTCTGCATCATTTGCTTTGCAGAGTTCATCACCTCAACATTAATCTGGAAAGAACGTGAGGCCGAAATCATATTTGTCATTTCTTCCACCACATTTACATTGGGATAGAAAACATATCCTTCCTCATTAGACAAGGGATGTCCGGGTTCATAGCGTGGCTGTAACGGAGCATCACTTTCCACGATACCCAACACACCTACGCCTACAGAGGCATTTCCGTTACTATCCATACTTAAAGTGTCTTTGAGTGAAGCAAATACAGGATGTCTACCCCGATAAGTTTCATCAATACTCGATGCGGCAGCATCAGCATTCGCTAAATTACTAGCGGTGGTATTTAGACGTAGGCTTTGCGCATTCATACCTGAGCCTGCAATCGAAAAAACACTATCTAATGACATAATATTTACCTGTTATTGACGTTTATTCATGAATAAAAATTTATTCGCCTTTAATCGCTGAGGTTAACTTTTTAAACTTACTATTTAAAAAGTTAAAGCTCGCTTCAAAAGCCAAACTATTTTTCATATATTCAGCATTCTCAACTTGCTCTTCAACCGTATTGCCATCTATCGATGGTTGCTGCGGCGTACGATATAACATATCGTATTCACTACTATTATTAGTGATTGCAAAGTGATTAGAATGGGTCGTCTTCATTTGATTACCGGATGACTGCATTTGTACCTGACCACCTAGTATGCCTTTGAAATCTATATCTTTTGCTTTATAACCAGGCGTATCCGCATTCGCTAGGTTTTCAGCGAGCAACCCGGCTCTATCTGAGCGCAACCGAAATGCTTGTTCATGTACACCCAATGCACCACTAAAATTAATTGCCATAACCGTTAACCTGCACTGCCATATTTTGGCTGTTATATTTAAAACATTATTTTCTAACGTTTACTATCCTGTATTCTGTAATTATAAAATGCAAAGCGTATGCCAAAGTCATAAACCGATGTTTTATAAGAGTTTTTATTAGAAACAACAAAGGAGAGATTAAGAATAAGGGAAATAGCGGCAATTTTTTACCACATATAATCGGCGTAATTTTTACTACGCTAGCTGGTAATGAAATCAAGAAGCAAGGTAGATCACGCTATTGCCAGACAATAAATTAGACAAGTCAAATATAAAAAATGGGGAATTTTCTGAGATAGATAAATTAAGGCAAGACAAGGGAAAATAACTGAAACTGGCTAGATGTGGATAAGCTACGATAAAAACCTACTATATGATAAAAAGTACGTTAAGCGCTAGAAGAGCAAGCACTCAAATAGCTATTTAGCTTGATAAATGATGCCGGGCTTGCAGTGAACCATGGTAAATAGATCTTTAGCACCGGCCAAACTTTCAGATGAGCCTAAACACAATAAACCACCCGGTTTTAAGCATTTATGCATACGTTCTAAAATATCTGTTTTGGTCTCCCTTGTAAAATAAATCAATACATTTCTACAAAAAATGATATCAAAAGTACCTAAAGATTGGTAAGACTCTAATAAGTTTAATGCTTTAAACTGTATATAACGCTTCAGAAGGTTATTCACCTGCCACTGGCCGCTTAGCTCTTCGGAAAAAAAGCTTTTTAGGCGTTTATCGGATAAACCTCTTGCGATAGATAAACGATCGAATTCTCCTTTTTTAGCCTTTTGTAAAATATCACTAGAAAGATCCGTTGCTAAAATCTCCACTCGTTTATTAAAACTATTGGATGCTTTATATTCTTCACATAACATCGCTAAAGAATACGGTTCTTGTCCTGAAGAACAGGCCGCGGACCAAATTTTTATAGCCGGATCTTTATGCTCAGGCATTGACCACGAAGGGAGTAAATGTTGGCTAAAGTAGACAAAAGGATAATCATCTCTAAACCAAAAAGTTTCATTCGTTGTCATGGCATCAATGACTTCTTGATGCAATTTTTTATTGTTTCTGTTTAATTCAGTAATAAGTCCAGAAAGATCAGAAAGGCCATTAACGGCCATAATATGCCGAATACGAGCAGCGACTAAATAAGACTTCCCTGGAGACAAAGTGATGCCGCTAGCTTTTTGTAAATAATCACAAAAAGCTTTAAAGTCGAGACAGTCTTCTGATATATTTTTAAACGTGTCGTTCGATTGTTCTATCACAAATAATCTCGATACAATAAATGAAATAAGATGACAGTATTTTTTTAGAAAAACTAATAATCATTCTTTCTTAGGCAGCTCAATCAAAGGTTCACCTGTCAGTTCAAAAATACGATCATTTAAACGCTGCGCCAGTAAATCAGGGTTAAACTTCGATAAAAAGTCATCTGCCCCCACTTTCTTCACCATTGCCTCATTAAAAACACCACTTAGGGATGTATGTAAAATAATATGAAGATCTTTTAATTTAGGGTTTTCACGTACTGCAGCAGTAAATGTATACCCATCCATTTCTGGCATCTCAATATCTGATATAACCAAAACTAACTCTTCGTTGGGATCTTTACCCTCTGCAACTAAATCTTCTAAGTAGGTTAACGCCTCTCGTCCATCTTTTTTCAAGGTGGTTTTAATACCCATTTTCTCTACAACACGCTGAATTTGTTTTCTTGCGATAGTAGAGTCATCGGTAATGAGAATATGTCTTTTAATGACCCGCTCTGAAATTCCATCCTCGATAATCCCTTCACTAATTGATTCATCTAGCGGAGAGACTTCAGCAAGAATTTTTTCTACATCGATAATTTCAACTAAATTTTCATCCATTTTAGTCACTGCAGTTAGGTAGTTTTCATTACCTGATCCCTTTGGTGGTGGATGAATAGACTCCCAGTTAGTATTCACGATACGCTCAACGGCTTGCACTAAAAACCCTTGGGTTGAGCCATTGTATTCAGTAATGATAACGAAGCTTTCGCTAATATTCTCGACTGCTGGCTGCCCTATAGCTAAATTCATATCCATAATGGCAATTGTGCCACCACGAATATGCGCTACACCTCTTACTACATCATGTCTCTGTGGGATTTGATTAAGCGGCGGGCACTGCAAGACTTCTTTTACTTTAAATACATTGATCCCGTAGAGCTGTTTACCGCCCAAACGAAACAGAAGTAACTCTAATCTATTCTGCCCAACTAATTGTGTCCTCTGATTAACAGAGTCCATTACACTAGCCATAGCTTTTCCTCTCTTTTATCTCGCCGCGCTCATCTTAATACATAACAGTATCAGTAAAGTGTTAAGCAGTTTTGTGTTATTAATTTAATAGGTTATTAATTAATAACGGCACACTGTTTGCTAGATATCTACTATGTGTACTAAACGTCAAAAACTTCCAAAATTCGTACAATAAAACGACTGTATTAAAAGCATAGGCGAAGAATATGAAAGCTGGTAATTATTTATGTCTTTTTTCACTTATTTTCCCACTATTTCTTTTGCCTAGTGCTGCTAGTGCGACTAAATACGTTGAGCTGGAGGATTTAGCTCAAGCAGCAAAAGCCTATTTAGAAAAACAAGTTAATCAACAATCACACTATTCATCAAAGAAATATGTGTCTATTAAAAGTCATACCATCGACTCAAGATTAAAATTAAAACAATGTGACAAACCATTGACGTTTACTCATAACCAAAACACAAAAATTAGTGGCACTACATCGGTTAAAGTACATTGTAGCAGCCCGTTTCCATGGGCGATTTACACCAAACACCTCGTATCAATTAAAAAGTCTGTATTGGTTATCAATAAAAATCTTCCTAAAGGCCATATAGTCACTGACACCGATATCAACTATTCAACTAAAAATATCAGAACATTACGCAATGGGTATATTTCGGATAAATCCTTTGTCTTGGGTAGCCAATTAAAAAGACCCGTACGTGAAGGCCAGCCTATATATAGTCATCAACTTGAGCCCATAGAGCTGATTAAAAAAGGAGATAAAGTCAACATATCCGCCAAGGTAGGCTCCCTCACCGTCGTCACATCAGGGACAGCCTTAGATAATGGTCGTAAAGGCGAACAAATAGATGTAAAGAATTTACGTTCATCTAGAATCATAAGAACTAAAATAATAGGAGCAAGCTCAGTGGAGGTGATACTTTAAGTATTTAAGAAGCTCTTATTAAATACGTCTGGTTAAGCACTTCTTATTGAGTACCCGGTACTAATGAGCAAATAAACAGAAAATAATCGCTAAAAAGATTAAAGCTATTTGAAAAGTGGTCGATACAGTCAATAGAGAAGTAATATTTACAACTATTATTTACAACTATTGTAATAGAGAATTGTTATGGTTATTCAGCCCAATACAGACCTTACCAACGCTAGCCAAGCAAGGCAGAAAGCGGCTAGCAGTGCAACTGCATCACCTTCAGATGCATCTTCCAGCACTGCGAAAAACACTGAAGTGGCAGCTGAAAAAAATGTGCAGCTTAGCTCTCAGGCACAAACGATTGAGAAGCTGGAAGCGAAAATATTATCCTCAGAAGGTGTGGATAGCGCCAAAGTAGAAGAGATTAAACAGCAAATCGCTGATGGCAGCTATGAAATGAATAGCAGCAACATCGCAGATAAGTTACTCGCTCAAGAAAACCTTATGAGTTAATTAGGTTGTTTAAGCTGTAGTAGTGTGATTTGTAATAGCTCAGACTTGATCTGACAGTTACCCGTTTTTGACAGGATGTCTGTCAGTTTACATTTGAGCTAAATTCTTTTCAGCCTATGATCTTGGACAGGCACTCGCCT
>AEVK01000078.1 GCA_000209515.2 gamma proteobacterium IMCC1989 | reverse complement strand
CGGCGTGCTAACGGATATCGTTCGATTGTTTCCATCAAAGGTGTAGTGCAATTCACGGAAGCCATCGTCAGCAACCGCTCCAGGGATAATACCTACCGTCGCACCAATAACCGGAGTATCGTACATACGCTCTAGCGTGAGATTACCCACACCATCGTATTCATATTCACTCAATGCACCTTGTGCATCTACAAACGCGGTTAATCGGTTGCTGTTATCGTAGTAAGAAAAGCTCTCGTGACCGCCTGCGTCGGTTTCTTTCACCATATTGCCGAAGGCGTCGTACTCTCTGTGTAATGTCGGCGTGACGACGCTTACGCTATTAGTCGTGGGGTTATACACCGATAGTGCTGGAGATTCGATACGCACTACCTGGTTGAGCGCATCATAGTAGCTACGGGTTTCTTGTGCCTGCGCGGTACCTACCGCTTCTCGTTTGGCGATCGCATTGCCAAACGTGTCAAAATCGTATTCGGTGACTAAGCGTTGGGTTGTGATCGTTTCACTATTGCCCGTCACGTTCGTTACGATATCCACCGGTGGCGATATCTCTTGTACCATGCGATTCAGGGCATCATAGGCGTAGTTAAAGGTATAACCATTGCCATTGGTATACGAAGTACGATTACCAAAAACATCATAGTCGTATTGTTCAACCACATCGCCCAGCACGCTGTGTTGTGTAACTTGGGTCACTTGACCCATGTCATCGTATTGGGTGGTGGTGCGCTGGTCGCCGTTAAGGCCGAACCAAGGAGTACCGACTAAGCCTTCTAAAACTTCTTGCGAGACAGACTCAGATAGTTCTGAATATGGAAGGGTAATAATCCCGTCTTCAGAGCTAGGGGCTGATTTTGACGGATCGAGATAGTGTGACGATAGCGGTGAGCTAAAGCGGGTTTCTTCGGTAAGCTCTCCAAACGCATTGTATGTAAAGTGGGTGGCATAACGCTCTGGATCCACTTTATACGCTAACTTGTCGTTACTGTCGTAGATGAATAAGCCTACCCCACCATTGCCGTCAACGACACGTGTAAGATTACCACGTGCATCATAGGTCAGACGTTTAATATTGTCGTCTGCGTCGATTTCTGTTGTGGTACGACCAAGGGCATCATGCTGGTAAGTGACAGTACGATTACTAGCGCTAGTAGAATGGAAGGAGACCGCTACTCGGACGTGAGTTTCTGTTAATCCATCTCGTACATTACCCGACTGAAAAATATTCGCAGGGGTATCAGGCAGCGTAATCGCGTGGCCGTGTTGAATAGACCGCAACGTATTACCTGCATCGTCATATGTGGTTTCACTCACATATCCCAAGGTATTTATCGTAAAACGTTCACGATTTGCAGCATCATATGCATATCGCGTCGACTGCTCAGACGCTTGCTGTGATAGTAAGGCAGCGTCAACTTCAGCTCGTGTAGGGATAGTAGAGGCTATTGCCAATGCCGCATCATATGCAATCACTTCAGTGACGTTACCATTGCCATCGTAATGCATAGACGTGATATGACCGACGCTATCTAAGCGATACACCTGACGATTCAGCGCATCAAAGGCGCCATAAGCCGTTTGATCACGCGAGCTCGGGGAGATCATCGACTCTATCGTTCCGCCACTATCCAGCTGTGTTTGCTGTGTCGCTGTAATAGCGTCATGGCGCCAAATAGTGCGCACGAGATTACCATTGACATCGTAATCGTATTCGGTGACCTGCCCTAATGCATCGATGCTGGCGGTCATACGATTATCGGTATCATAGACAGAGCGCGTAGTGCGGTCTTCTGAAGAGGTAATAATGGCATCTTCTACACTGAGATAACCTCTCTCAATAATCGATAGTTGGTTGGATGTGAGTACCGTCGCATATTGCGTATTACTCGTCACATTGCCATTGGCATCGTACGTCGAGCCTGTGACTTGACCACTGTTGTTTATCGCAAAGGCAATTCTATTAGCCGCATCATAGGCATAACGAGTGGTTCTGGCCTCTGCGGTATCCGCTGCATCGGTTTGTGACGTAAGATTGCCATTATTATCATAGGTGTATTCTGTGCGAATATTGAGGTAATCACCTAGCTGGCGCTGTGGCGGTGCTGGATACACTGCTGCAGTGACTTGGGATGGATCAAACACAGACGATGTCAGACGGTTCGCTGCATCATAGCTATACTCGGTGCGCACGCCATTTTCATTGACTTGAAACGTCATATTACCGTTGTCATCATATTCTTGGCGGGTGATGATATTCAAACCATCGGGGTCGATAGCCGTTGAGGTTCGACGATTAGCGCCATCATAGGTATGTACCGTTAATACCCCATTCGGGTCGGTTTGGCTTAATACATTGTTGTTCGCATCATAGGTTTGCGTGCTGGTGATCGCGAGACCGGATGGATCTACCACGGTTTGCACTACGCGATTATAGCTATCGTAGGTAAGTTGCGTGATGACACCGTTGGCATCGGTGGTGGTGATTGTATTCCCGTTATTGTCATATGATTGTTGCTGGGTGATCGCAATACCGTCGGGGTCAACCACCGTGCTGATGATACGATTCAACGCGTCATAAGTGTAAACCGTCACCGTGCCATTGGCGTCGGTCGTTTCAATCACATTATTATTTGCATCATAGCGTTGGGAGGTGGTGATCGCTAAGCCCGACGGATCGACCGTGGTACTCACTAACCGATTATCACTGTCGTAAACCAATTCAGTAATCACACCATTGGCGTCAACGCGGCTAACAACATTGCCATTTTGATCGTAAGATTGGGTACTGGTGAGTGCTAAACCGCTAGGATCCACTGTCGTGCTGGCAAGACGATTATGCTCATCATACGCGAAGACCGTGATGTTACCTTCAGGATCCGTGGTACTGATAAGGTTGTCATTATTATCATAGCTGTATTCGGTACGAATATTCAGGCCACCGGGGTCTTGCGTCATGCTCGTGCGGCGACCTAATGCGTCATAGGTATAGACACTTGTGCGTGATTCATCTATAGAATAGGTATTTGAACGTGCAGCCTCAACGACCGTTAAGGTCTGACCACGATCATCGTAAGTATATTCCGTGCGAATACTCGCTGGATAACCCAAGCCTGACGGGCGAAGAAGCCCTTCGGGGTAGCCAATAGGGTCAACGACTGTCGCTGTCACTTGTCCTTTATTGTCGTAATGGGTTTCGGTCACAATCCCCTT
>AEVK01000079.1 GCA_000209515.2 gamma proteobacterium IMCC1989 | reverse complement strand
CTTTGAGGTAAAGAAAGTAACAAGATAACGTTAGGAAAAATGAAGTAATTAAAACCATTCCGGATAGTAGTGGGACTTGATCCGGCATCTAATACAATAGTCAGCAGTGCTTATAGCGTAAACTAGCTCAGCAATATTTAAGATATCCTCGCCACTATTATTAACCATAAAACCCGATTAGGTTGCCCCTGTGTTATCACCGCATTTTTTCTATTTATTTTCCCTCTCGGTATTATCTGTCGCCTTAGGTATTCAAATTATTTTGCTGCCTTGGTTAGCGGTAGACCAGCTATCGCTGTCTTCTATTTGGGTGGGGTGGATGCAAGCCGCCGTATTAATTCCCAATTTATTATTGTTATTACTGGGCGGCGTATCGGCAGATCGTGGTAATGGCACACGCCTTCTCGTTCCACTGCTACTGATGAGTATGTGCGTTCACGGCGTGCTGGCTTACCTACTGTTTAGTGGCTGGTTAAGCATTGCGGTACTGATGGCTTATGCGGTGATATTGGGTATGTGTAATGCATTTATTCAACCGTGGCGTGAATACCTATTAAAACAAGTAGACGACTCAGCAGAAAACAGCGGCCTTCAATCTTTAGTTGCGAAAAGTAGTTTGTGTGTGTATCTAGGACAGGCAGTGGGTGTATCGCTGTCTTCTTTTATGACGGATATAGGTGCGCATAATTTACTATTGATACAGCTAGTCGCGGTGTTATTAGCGGTTATCGGCTTCCGTTGTTTATTGCAACGTTTGGTCTCCTTGGAAGGGCAGTTGGAAGATGATGCAGAAAGAACGCCCCACAGCCAAGTGCAAGTAAACCATGCCGGTAGCGCCTCTACCCACGCGATGTTTGCCGAGCTACGTAGTGGTTGGTCAGACTTATGGGCATTACCGGCATTACGCAGCCTTATTTGCTTGGTCGCTTTTAACGGCTTTTTTCATATTGGCGTATTTATCGTCGCCTTGCCCTTATTAGTCCAACAAGTGTACGGGCAGCCAGTGATGTACTTTAGTGGCCTACAGTTAGCATTTTTATTAGGCACCATTCCTCCCACCATTCTAGTGATCGTCAAAGGCACATTAGACGCACCGGGTCGTCGCGTTATTTTTGGTCTGCTATACGGCGGCATTATTTTATTTGCCTTAAGTGCCAAACCCACACTGACAGGTTTATTCGTATTGTTATTCTTTTGGGGCGTCGTAGTAGGGGTGTCATCTACCATGGGGCGCGCTATTTTGCAGGCGTTAGCACCCGAGGCATGTCGTGGGCGCATCATCTCTATTTATCAGCTTGCGCTATTCGGCTGTGCGCCACTAGGGGCGTTATTCGCAGGCTATGCGATTCATTGGTGGGGACTGATCGAGCTGCTTAAATTCAGCGGTATCGCTAGCCTAATCATGTTTGCCGGAATGATGGCTACCCGTGCCCTATGGGAAGTGCCAGAGCAAGCAAGCTAAGTGCATATCACTTCTAATGATAGAACAAAAAACACTCTTTTTGCTTGAATAATAAACAATATGGTATTAGCATACGCTCTTATAATTCGAAAAGTACTTAACTGTTTTGTCTATAACAATAAGTAATATTCAGTTAAGCTATTTATGCTCTAGGGGTTGTTTGTGTTCAATACGATAGTATCAATGATGGTTGCGGGAGTGCTTACCGCATCTGGGGCGCAGTATTTACAAAACCTAGAAGTGCATTCGCAACGTGCAGCCAATGTGTATGTTAGTGATGCTAATACCCGTTTTCAAGAATACGAAAAAATCATCCCCGGTAGTGTTCAATACCCTAAATAATATTTTCTGCTTTCTGCTTTTCGCTCTTCTCTTCTGCAAGTCGTTATAGCCACGTTCTATCGTTATCAGCTCAAGACTTCTTTAAATGCCAATAAGCTTGCGGTTATTGCCACGTTAAGTGACTCTACGCCGTTATTCATCGGTATCGAAATACGCTTATCGCATAGCGTACTAATCTCTTGGCTCATACCTTCTGTTTCATTTCCCAGTACATAAATCACAAACTGATCGGTTTGTTTATCACTAATAGATTGTGTTGCATGAGACGATAAACCATAGACCGTCGCGCCTTGTTTTTTTGACTCATGTAACGCGCCAGTGAGCGATTCACAATGCAGTAGCGGGGCTTTAAATAGCGTACCTGCACTGGCTTTCACCACCAAAGAGTCAATCGTTGCGCAACCCTTGCTAGGCAATAACAAACCATCAATCTTACCCGCGCACACCGAGCGAATAATCATGCCTAAATTTTGTGGGTTGGTAATACGATCCAAAGCGATTAAGCGAATCGTTTTATCCGGCGACTGTGATAATGATACCGAGGCTAAAAAATCCTCATAAGATTGATGTTTGGGACAAAGAATATCAATACATACGCCTTGGTCTTGTTTCGCATTCTTAGAAATACGCGAAAGCGCCTGCTTGCTATGGTACAGCACCTCGATCTCACGCTTTTTTGCTATCTCCAAAATCTCACTAATAATCCCCTGCGGCTTATTACTCTCCGACAAATGCACACGATACACCGTCAACTTAGGATCTTGCAGCACCTCCAACACCGGCTTACGCCCAAACAGTGTAATCACCTGATTAAAGAATTGTTTCTTACGCGTGTACTGCTCAGTATCCGTGTTGTTATTCGTCACATTAGACTCTTGGGTTGTGGGTGAAAAGTGGTGGGAGAAATATGGGGATTATACGGGGTAGGGGGGGTGGTGGGGTAGTAGGTAGCCCCTAAATTTATAAGAAGGTGCTGTATCATCAGCGGCTGAGCAAGGTGTTGAACGTCAACAAGTTTACCTGTTTTTCATACTGATAGAAAAGCCGTTAATTTTTATAGCTAAATTCTATTAGTCCCATTATAATCAGGGTTTTCAGGCTAACTTGGAAGCGGTAATGATTCCTATAATACCCTATTTACAACTAGACTCTCTAGGTGAGTATCAAGACAAAATTGTTGATCTTTACAGAGCTGACTCAGCCCTAAACCAAACAATTCCTGCGTCTATTCGAAAATCGACAGAATGGCTACTTCGATTAGTTAATTGTTACTACAGCAACAAGATTGAGGGAAACCCAACTCATCCTAAAGAGCTTCTTAGAACTCAAGAGCAGACTTCTACAACCTCTAGTCCATCAGCTCCCGTATTAGAGCTGCTCAAGCATTTAGAGGTTCAAATAAATTCAAAAAAAGGATTAGTAGACAAAGGTCGTGTCACGTCTCAAGAGTATATAAAAGGCCTTCATAGAGATTTTTATTCTGGGCTCCCAGAAGAGTATCTTCGTGTCAAGGATAGCGAGGGGAAGATTGCCTGTGATGAGTCGGGGGGTGAAATATTAGTAGTTCCCGGTGAATATAGAACCCGAGACGTTCAAGTTGGAATGCATATTCCGCCTTCTAGTGGTGAGCTTGCAAGGTATATGTCATGGGTTGAAGATGTATATAAGCTCGATAAAATATTTGGACTTTCACCTGTCGCAGCTGCGGCTGGGCTACACCATAGATTAGCTTGGGTTCATCCTTTTCAAGATGGAAATGGGCGAACGATCCGTTTAATTACAGATTGCTATATGAGAAATGCCGGATTTGGTGGGTATGGATTGTGGTCAATTACTCGTGGCTTTGGGCGTAACACAGAAGCCTATTACAAAGCATTGTCAGCAGCAGATAAATCTAATTCTGGGTCTGATGGTCGCGGTATTCTTTCTGAGAAAGGGTTAGTTAATTTTACTAAATATTTTATTGATACAGCCTTGGATCAGGTTAATTTTTTCACTGAATTACTAGAACCGAGAAAACTTGGGGTAAGAATTGATTATTATTTTGAACTTAGAGCTAAAGGAGGATTGCCAGGATCTAATGGTGAAGAGCTTCCACTTTTAAAAATAACGGCGAGAGATATTTATAGGCTACTTCTAGAAAAGGGCTCAATGAGCAGAAGCTCAATTTGCCAGCACCTTGCTAAGGGAGAGCAAACGCTTCGCCCTATTTTTAAGCAGATGGAGAAAGAAGGATTTATTAATGCACCACCAAAACAAGATGTGACGCTATTGCTATCGGCTGCATCAGTAGAATTTCTTTTTCCTCACATTTGGTGATTTACTGAAATTAATAGAGTCAGTCTTGATTACCCACTAAATTACTCTAAATCAGGCGAGGTTTAAGTATCTTTTCTACTTTTGAAAATCTTATTTTAATGTTTGAATTTTGGATTCAAACAGATTGGTATATTGCCTTTGTAATGTCTCTTATGACTAATTTAGGTGTTTATTTTGTCGCGGCTTATCTAATAAACCATCTTACTCAAAAAATAACGCAAAATAACAGATTAGGGCAATATATTGATGATCGCCCTTTTAAAGAAGGGCAAAAAATTAGTGAGATTAAAAATGGAGTATTTGCTTGTGCTGTATTTTCTTTCGTCAGTCTTTTAGCTCGTGAGTTATTTGTTGGAGTTATTCCAGTGTCTATCACTCAACTGTTAGTTGAAGTGTTATTGTTCACATTGTTTTATGAAACCTATTCATACTTTGTTCACAGGCTATTGCACACTAAGATATTTCGAAAGCCACATTCCGTGCATCACTATTCCGTCCGAACGACACCTTGGAGTGCATATAGTGTGCATCCAGTAGAAGCGTTATTAATAGCCATGAGCGCGCCTCTTTTTATGTTGATGTGGCCAGTGCATCTTGGTGTGATATTCGCGTTTCATATTCTAGGGGTTGTGTTTACTCTACTCATACATTCGAATCTTAAATTGAATGGCAGTAATATATTTTGCCAGCTATTTAACCGCTATACCGGGTCTCATGCGGCACATCACTCTATTGGCAATGTCAATTTTGGTTTTGTTAACTCATTTTGGGATTTTTGCTTTAAAACAAAGTATATTGACTCCAAGGCGTTAGAAAGTAAAAGCGCTGGCCTCGATTGATCTAGTAATCATCTAATTATTAGCATCAAACCAGCAATCAATCTGCATTATAATATTCCAAACTTCACCTCCCCATAAACACTCAAAAAAGAGCAAAATATGCACGATATTATCTGCCCTCACTGTGATACAGCTTTCAAAATTGACGAAACCGGTTATGCGGATATTTTGAAGCAGGTGCGTGATGACGATTTTGAGCAACAGTTGCATGATCGCTTGGAGTTGGCAGAGAAGGATAAGTTGAATGCGGTAGAGTTGGCTAAGCGCGAGGTGGGCAGTGATATGCAGAAAGCGGCTGCTGCGAAGGATAGTGAAATTCAAGCTTTAAAGGCAAGCCTAGACGCCGGTGAAGTGACGAAGAAGCTGGCGGTGACGGAGGCATTGGGTGAGGTAGAGAAGACCCGAGATGCCTTAGTGAACGAGCTGGAGTATGCAAAGCGTGATAAACAAATCGCTGTTGAACTGACCGAAGCCAAGTTAGCAAAAGAATTCCAGGCAATCGCCGCCGCCAAGGAAACCGAAATTCAGCGTTTACAAGCCAAGCTTGATGCCACGCAGATGGAGCAGAAAGTGGCGATTACGGGGGCGGTGAGTGCGGTAGAGAAAGAGCGTGATGAGTTGAAATATGGCCTTGAACAAGCCGAGCTAAAGACCCAGCTCTCTGAGCAGTCACTCAAAGACAAGTACGAAACACAAATTAAAGATCGCGATGATGCCATTGAGCGCCTTCGGGATATGAAAGCGCGTTTGTCGACTAAAATGGTAGGTGAAAGTCTAGAGCAGCATTGTGAGACGGAGTTTAATCGTATTCGCGCCACCGCATTTCCGCGAGCCTATTTCGAAAAAGACAACGATGCCCGTACTGGCAGTAAGGGCGATTATATTTTTCGCGATACAGATGAGGCGGGAACGGAAATCGTCTCGATCATGTTCGAGATGAAAAACGAACTAGATACCACCGCGACGAAAAAAAAGAACGAAGATTTTCTAAAAGAATTAGATAAAGATCGTAATGAAAAGGGCTGTGAGTATGCGGTGTTGGTGTCGTTACTGGAGCCTGAAAGCGAGCTTTATAATTCGGGTATTGTTGATGTGTTTCATCGTTACCCAAGAATGTACATCGTTCGTCCGCAATTTTTCCTCCCGATTATTACGTTGTTGCGTAACGCGGCTATGAAATCGCTGGAATATAAACGAGAGCTTGCGCTGGTGAAAGCGCAAAGTGTCGATATCACCAACTTCGAAAGCGACTTAGATAGCTTTAAAACTGCCTTCGCGAAGAACTATGATTTGGCCTCCAGAAAATTCCAAACCGCTATTGATGAAATTGATAAATCTATTGACCATTTACAAAAAACTAAAGATGCCTTGCTAAGCACAGACCGCAATCTTAGATTGGCTAATAATAAAGCCCAAGACGTGACCATCAAAAAACTCACGCGCCGCAACCCCACGATGGCGACTAAGTTTGATGAGCTGGATAGTTCTAGTTCATCGCCTACTGAATAGCCTTTACGAATAATTTTAACGTAAGCGCCTAACCAACCACACCCTAC
>AEVK01000080.1 GCA_000209515.2 gamma proteobacterium IMCC1989 | reverse complement strand
ATCAAGTGCGTTTTACCGATCAAGCCTCAGGCAATACTCATATAAAATTAATGACCGATGGTATTTTGCTGGCCGAAATTCAACAAGATCGTTTTTTGAGCCGTTACGATACGATTATTATCGATGAAGCTCACGAGCGTAGTTTAAATATTGATTTTTTATTGGGTTACCTTAAACAACTATTACCCAAACGCCCTGACTTAAAAGTGATTATTACCTCGGCCACTATTGATGTAGAAAAATTTTCTCAGCATTTTAATAACGCACCTGTGATTGAAGTGTCAGGGCGTACTTTCCCAGTAGAAGTCTTTTATCGACCTCTGCTAGAAACAGCGAACGATGATAGTGAAAATAATAATGGCGTAGATATGTTCAGCGCTATGTTGGCGGCGATTGATGAAATTCGCAGCTCTGATAAATTTGGCGATAAAAGTGCCAATAAAACCGGCGACATACTGATATTTTTTAGTGGCGAACGAGAAATTCGTGAAGCCGCACTGACAATTCGACGTGCGCAAATTCCCCATACCGAAGTGTTACCACTTTATGCACGATTGACAGTAGCTGAGCAAAATAAAATATTTCAAACCCACCGTGGACAGCGTATTGTTTTATCCACAAACGTGGCAGAAACAGCTCTTACCGTACCGGGTATTCGCTACGTAATTGATACCGGCGTAGCGCGTGTCAGTCGTTATAGCTTTCGTACCAAAGTACAACGCTTGCCCATTGAGCCTATTTCGCAAGCTAGTGCGAACCAGCGTAAAGGTCGTTGTGGTCGTGTTAGTGAGGGGGTTTGTATTCGTTTGTATAGCGAAGACGATTTTAACCAACGCCCAGAATTTACCGATGCAGAAATTTTACGGACTAACTTAGCTGCCGTTATTTTACAAATGGCACAACTCAAACTAGGCGACGTACGCCGCTTCCCTTTTGTTGACCCGCCCGATTACCGTTTAATTAATGACGGTAATCAACTATTACAAGAGCTGCAAGCGATTGATGAACGAGGGCGTTTGTTGCCATTAGGAAGACAGCTTGCTGCGCTACCGGTTGATCCCCGCTTAGGTCGAATGCTATTGGCAGCCAAGCAAAAAAACTGTTTGCATGCGGTAACCATTATTGTCAGCGCTCTATCAGTACAAGACCCTAGAGAGCGCCCGGCTAATAAGCAGCAAGCAGCGGACCAAGCCCATCGCCAATGGTGGGATGAAAAATCAGATTTTATTGCTTATGTTAATTTATGGGTCGCTTACGAAGAGCAGCGCCAAGCGTTATCGGGTAATCAATTGCAAAAGTGGTGCAAGAAAAACTTTGTTGCGTATATGCGCATGCGTGAGTGGCGCGATATTCATACGCAAATTTGTATTGCGATTAAACGTATAGGTTTAAGCGATAAAAACCAAGGCGGCGCTTCGGTTGTTAGCAATACTGATGTTAACAGTGCTCATATTAACAATACTGGCATCAATTACGATGCGGTTCATTCTTCATTATTGTCAGGTTTGCTTGGTTATATCGGTTTTTTGTCAGAAGAAAAAGGCACCGTTGGGGAGTATTTAGGCACACGCAATCGCCGTTTTTCTCTTTTTCCTAGTTCGTCGCAATTTAAAAAGAAGCCTAAATGGATAGTGGCCGGTCAACTATTAGAAACGTCTAAACTCTATGCCCATAGTATTGCCAATGTTGACCCTAAGTGGATTTTAGAAAACGCCCAACATTTAATTAAGCGCCATCACGCCGAACCTCATTACACCGCTAAATCGGGTCAGGTAATGGCATTCGAAAAAATCACCTTGTACGGCATCGTGTTGATTGAAAAGCAGCGAGTGAGCTATGGCGCGATTGATCCGCAACAATCTCGAGAAATTTTTATTCGCTCAGCGCTAGTCGAAGGACAGTATGGTGATCACGGTCAGGTAAAGCAGCGTTTAGCGCGTAAGCCGAATGCCACAAGTGATTTTTTTGTACATCAACAAAAAGTACTTGGTGAGTTGCACGAGTTGGAAGCGAAGTCTCGCCGCCGTGATATTGTGGTGGATGAAGAAATTTTATTTGCGTTTTACAATGCTCGTTTACCGGAACCTATCGTGAATTTGGAAGGTTTTGAACATTGGCGTAAAACCATAGAAAAAACTGATCCGAAAATATTATTTATTGATCGTGATGTGCTGATGCAGCACGATGCCAGTAACATTACTGAAGCACAGTTTCCGGATGAGTTGCTAGTTGAAGGTTATACCTTACCGTTAAGCTATCATTTTGAACCGAATCACGCCGACGATGGAGTGTCTGTTCATGTGCCCGTGACGGCTTTGCATCTGATTAGCGATGAGCCGCTAGCGTGGCTAGTGCCGGGTTTATTGCGAGAAAAA
>AEVK01000081.1 GCA_000209515.2 gamma proteobacterium IMCC1989 | reverse complement strand
TCAACTTATACCTCAACTTATACCTCAACTCATACCTCAAGACTTTTTGAAGTCCGCCGCTAACATAGCTACAGACACTCATTTTTAATCACCACATGACTTCCGCCATTGGTATGGCAACGAGGTGACGCAATGGAGCAGTTATTAGTTATATTATTGTTATGGATCAGCCAGAATTCGGATTTTGATTATCACGAAAGTATGGGCACTCCGGCAATAGAGCAGGTATCGCAACTTGAATTAGCTCATATTTATGTGGGTGACGATATCCATGCCCAAGGATTTATTAATGATGAAGAAAAAGCAGACATTTTTACATCGTTAATGAATAGCCTAGAAGCCGTTTATGCAGCGGACAAAAATACGATTTACTTGGGTGAGAGAGTCGATGTAGATACGGCCTATGGTCGGTCGATTGTGGTGCATGAACTGATACATTTTTTACAAAATGTACACCAGCACCATACCCAAGTAAATTGCGGAAACGCCTTGGAAAAAGACGCTTACTTTATTCAGGCAGATTATATGCGTGAGCATAGATTGGTGCCGCCATTTACAAACTTTACGGTGAGAATACGCAGCCTTTGTGAAGAGGACATGTTTTAACTAGCGGGCGAATACAATCTCGAATGGAGTAATGGCAACGGTTAGTAGCGTTTTACGCGCCGCGCACAACCATCGTATTACCGTCTACTTTTACGATTACACAGCGCCCGCCTTCTACAATTTCAGCGAGATCACTAGACGGGTCTAAACGCGCAGGCCAATTAATCCCAGAATAACGAATAGCGCCACCAGTAGTGGTAATCGTCTCAGCACAGGCCACTTCTCGCCCGGTCATATCACTGCTCTCGTCAATGGGGATAGCCTTAGATTGAAAACGTCTCAATGGTTTCCATAAGACAAGTGCCGCAGCACAGCTCAGTAATCCCACGCTAAATACTTCGGCTTCCCAGCTATTGAGCACTCCCATATAGGTGAGGATTCCAGTTAGGAAACAGCCGATAGCAAAGAATAAAACTAAGCCGCTTAAGCCCATGACCGTTAGTTCAACGACAAAGGCAATACCGGCAAGCAAGAATAACAAGCTGGCATGATTTTCTGAAAAATACGTAATAATATCCATCTTGTTATCCTGTTTGGTCGCGTAAATTTAATTGATAGTGTGTTTTATACGGCGTTATTGAGTGTGCCGGATACCGCAATGGCTTGTGCAACCGTATTAGAAATATTGTCACTGGTTTTACCATCACTTAATACCACGGTGCTTTCGCTAGCGATAGCTTTGTGCGCGGCAATAGCATCTTGTGCCAAGGTCAGTGTCACCGCTTTAGCGCCTTCGTTGGTGGCTGCGGCTTTACCAATGGTTTCTAGCGCACGAGCATCAGCGTCTGCCACGAGAGAAATCGCTGCTGATTTACCTTCAGCTTCTAAAATTTGAGACTCTTTGCTGGCTTGTGCAGCCAGTACTTGTTCGGCTTTAGCGGCTTCAGCATCCAGAACACGTGCTTGTTTTAAACCTTCTGCTTCCGTAATCGCAGAAGTTTTTACGCCTTCGGCAGTTAAGATGACCGAGCGCTTTTCACGTTCAGCGGTCATTTGTTTTTCCATGTCTTCGCGGATAGTTTGCGGTGGATCAATATCTTTAATTTCGTAACGCGTCACCATTACGCCCCATGGTTGGGTTGCTTCTGTCATAGCGGATAAAATTTTCGCATTAATGGCATCACGGTTTTGGAAACAATCATCTAATTCTAAGGAGCCAATGGCATTACGCATAGTGGTCATCGCGAGTTGGGTGACTGATAATTTATAGTCGGTAATATTGTTTGTCGCTGCGGCGGCATCCACCACTTTCATAAATAAAATACCGTCGATATTCAAGGTAATATTATCTTTGGTGATGGCCGATTGTGAGCTGATATCCAACGATTGCTCTTTTAAGTTACGGTCAGCGGCGATGGTCTGCACGAAAGGAATAATGAAGTTAATCCCCGCGGATAGTGTTTGGCTGTACTTACCCATGGTATACACCACAAAGCCGCGGTTTTGTGGAACAAAGTAGACCGACTTTTTAATGGTAAATAATACAATAATAGCGGCCCATACTAAGGGGCTAGTAAGAAAGTCGAACAGATCGTATTCCATGGTGATATTCCTGTTGGTTTGTAAAGCAACGTATCGTCGCGTTAATTTCGGTGTTTATTGTCATCTGTAGTTCTAGAGAACATTAGCGTAACAAGAGTAACGGGAATGACGATATCCGTCTATCGCTAATGGCACAAATTATTAGTCACGTTTCCCCTTCGTTACATATGCGGTTATAAGAGCTAAAGAGGAAACCCATACCAATACATGCCATACCTCGTTATAATCCCTGATTTTCTATTTCTCCAAACTATTTTTATAAACTGTTATTTCACAATAAATGAGGTTGCGTGTGTCGACTCCCGACGTAAAAACTTTCCAAGGCTTGATCTTGGCATTACAGGAATTTTGGGCTGAACAAGGTTGTGTGATTCTGCAGCCGTTGGATATGGAAGTGGGTGCGGGTACATTCCATCCTGCTACATTTTTGCGTGCAATAGGCCCTGAGACTTGGAGCAGTGCTTACGTACAGCCATGTCGCCGCCCAACCGATGGTCGTTATGGCGAAAACCCTAACCGTTTACAGCATTATTATCAGTTTCAAGTGGTGTTAAAACCCTCGCCAGCGAACATTCAAGATCTTTATTTGGCCTCATTACGTCGCATAGGCATTGATACCGCAGTGCATGATATTCGCTTTGTTGAAGATAACTGGGAGTCCCCCACATTAGGTGCATGGGGTTTAGGTTGGGAGTTGTGGCTAAATGGCATGGAAGTGACGCAGTTTACCTATTTTCAACAAGTGGGCGGCTTAGAGTGCTTCCCCGTTACTGGTGAGATTACTTATGGTCTAGAGCGTATCGCCATGTACTTACAAGGGGTCGATTCGATTTATGACCTAGTCTGGACGACTAACGCTGAGGGCAAATCAGTTACCTACGGTGATGTCTTCCATCAAAACGAAGTGGAAATGTCTACCTACAATTTTGAACACGCCGATGTTGAGTTTTTATTTCAAAGCTTTGATGCCTACGAGCGTGATAGCCAGCGCCTAATCGAACAAAAACTGCCATTACCCGCCTATGAAATGGTGATGAAAGCGTCCCACGTATTTAACTTATTAGATGCGCGCCATGCGATATCAGTCACCGAGCGTCAGCGCTTTATTCTGCGAGTACGCAGCCTTGCGCGTGCGGTGGCACAAGCCTATTACGATGCACGAAAAGCGCTTGGCTTTCCTTTGGCAGAAGAATCCCTTCGTCAACAAATATTATCAGCAGATACCAAAATAGCCGCAACGGGAGATCAATCATGAGTCAGGATTTTCTTGTTGAGTTGGGTACCGAAGAGTTACCACCAAAAGCATTATTGAAATTATCCACCGCATTTACCGCAGGTATTAAAGCAGGCTTAAGTGCCGAAGGTTTATCTTTCAGCGAGATAAGTCCTTATGCCACGCCTCGTCGTTTAGCGGTAGTGGTGAGTGGTTTAGCGGAAAGCACGCCCGTTAATGATGTAGAGATTTGGGGGCCGCCAGTAAAAGTCGCTTTTGATGCTGAAGGTAACCCGAGTAAAGCAGCCGAAGCTTTTGCCAAAAAGAATGGTATTGCGATTACGGATTTAGTGACAGCCAATGATGGCAAAATGGATAAACTCGTTTTTCGTACACAAGCCGGTGGCGTACAAACGACTAGCTTGTTAGAAGGTATTGTTAATAACAGTCTTGCTAAGCTACCTATTGCCAAACGTATGCGTTGGGGAGCGAGTCGCACGGAGTTCGTGAGACCCGTGCATTGGTTAGTGATGTTGTTTGGCAATGACATTGTTGATGCCACCGTATTAGGCTTATCGGCTAATCGCCTCACTCGTGGGCATCGTTTTCATTACAACCAGACGCTAGACATTGCTAACGCCAGTGAATACGCTAGCAAGTTAAATGATATCGCTTATGTGGTCGCCGATTTTGCACAACGTAAACAGTTGATTGAGCAGCAAGTCATCGCAGAAGCAAAAAAAGTCGGTGGAACAGCCGTCATTGGTAGTGGCTTGTTAGATGAAGTTGCCGGCTTAGTAGAGTGGCCTGTCGCGTTAACCGGACGTTTTGAAGAGCGCTTTTTATCCGTTCCTGCTGAAGCGCTTATTTCGTCTATGAAAGAACACCAAAAGTACTTTCATGTGGTGGATGAAAAAGGCGAATTGCTACCGTATTTTATTACTGTGTCTAATATCGAAAGCACGGATCCTGCGCAAGTCATCGACGGTAACGAGCGAGTGATTCGTCCACGCTTATCCGACGCCGCATTCTTTTTTGATACCGATAAAAAAACCACACTGGCGAGTAAACGTGAACAGTTAAAGAAGGTCGTTTTCCAAGCCAAGCTAGGTACGGTGTACGAAAAAACTCAACGTATCGCTAATCTTTCTCGCGCTATCGCTGAAAAACTATCAGTGAATGTTGATACTGCAGTACGCGCAGGTGAACTATGTAAGTGCGACCTTGTGAGCGAAATGGTGTATGAATTTGCTGATATGCAAGGTATCGCTGGTTATCATTATGCAGTCCACGATGGCGAAGCCAGCGATGTTGCTTTAGCGATGAACGAGCATTATATGCCACGTTTTGCGGGTGATGTATTGCCTAGTAATGATGTGAGTGCCGTTGTCGCCTTAGCCGATAGGTTGGATACCTTAGTCGGTATTTTTGGTATTGGCGAGCAACCCACTGGCTCAAAAGATCCTTTTGCGTTACGCCGTGCAAGTGTTGCTGTGTTACGTTTATTAGTTGAACAGCAGCGTAATATAGATCTACGTGATTTACTAACCTTGGCGTTTCAACAGCATAACAACTTAGCCGAAGGCCAAGCCGTTATTGAACAAGTATTATCTTATATGTTAGATCGCTTTCGTGCTTGGTACGAAGAGCAGTCAATTCCTGCGACGGTTTTCCAAGCGGTTAGCGCTAAACAATTATCTCAGCCTTTAGATATTGATCAGCGAGTACAAGCGGTGAACTTTTTCCGTCAGCTACCAGAGGCAGAAGCATTAGCCGCAGCCAATAAGCGTGTGGCCAATATACTCGCGAAAGCGGATAGCGTGCCAGATTCCGTAAACGTAGACAGCTTACAAGAAGACGCAGAAAAAGCGCTATACGCAGCGGTTGTTGAACAGCAAAAAGTAGTTGAGCCTTTATTTGCTCAACGCCAATACAAAGAAGCGTTAACTGCACTAGCGTCATTGCGTGAAGTGGTTGATACCTTCTTTGATCAAGTCATGGTGATGGCGGATGACGAGGCATTAAAAAATAATCGTCTAGCACTATTGCAACAATTGCGCGGTCTGTTTTTTGAGACGGCAGATATCTCATGCTTAGCGGCAAGTAAAAAATAATGAAACCAATCTTCATTAGCCGTGACGGTGTCATCAATGAACGTATAGAAGGTGGTGTTAATCACCGCGCTAATTTAAGGTTTATTGATGGCAGCATTGATGCCATCGCAGCCTTATCTAAAAAAGGTTTTACGGTCATCTTAGTGACATTTCAGCCGGGCTTGAGTAAAGGTTTGCTCGACCTAGATGAAATGGAAGCGATGCACGCCACGATTATTGATCGTGTAGAAACCCGTGGCGGCGAAATAGAAGGCGTGTTTTATTGCCCTCATACCAAAGAAGATCATTGTTATTGTCGCCCACCTGCGACGGGTTTGTTAGACGTGATTGAAATGGAATTAGATTGCGATATTCGCGATGCATTTTATTTTTGCGATAACGAAGAAGAAGCCGCTGTAGCAACCGAAAAGGGTTGTGAACCGGTATTATGCTCGACAGGCGAATCGTTGCGGGATCGCATACAGTCTTTAACTATATGATAATAATATCAACAGCACACTACGTCATTCCGGAAAGCGTTTTTTGCTTGTCCGGAATCTAATGTCTCTGTCTCTGGCATGAAGATATTATGTTTGAGGGTGCAGCAGCGGAAACCCCTATATTGTATGGCTTATTTATGAACCCTTTTTATCGCGCTATTAACTACCTTCGTAGCATAGTTTTTTATGTCGGTTATATCATTAGTCTATTCATCATTGGGCTAATCAGTTTACCGTTATTATTATTACCCACAAAAATAGCCGCGCCCGTTATTTTATTATGGAATCGTTTCGTGTTGTTTTGGTTACGCATATGCTGCGGTATTCGTTACCAAGTTAATGGTGATTTAAGTACGATTCCTCGCCCATGTGTTGTGGTGGCCAATCACCAAAGCCCGTGGGAAACTATTTTTTTACAGTTACACTTTTACCCTCTCACCACCGTATTAAAACGCGAGCTATTACGTATTCCGTTTTTTGGTTGGGGAATGCGAATTTTACGGCCCATCGCCATAGATCGTTCTAATCCCATGCAAGCGCTTAAACAAATAAAGCGCGTGGGTGTCGAGCGTTTAAGTGAAGGGCAGAGTGTACTGATTTTTCCTGAAGGCACGCGACAACCGGTTAACAAACTAGGTAGCTTTGCTCGCAGCGGCGCAGATATTGCGAAATCGGCAGATATGCCAATAGTGGCCATTGCACATAATGCAGGGCAGTATTGGGCGAATAAAAAAATAGCAAAAACACCGGGTATGGTGACAGTCTATATAAGTGATGTCATCACCGTAGACGATAAAAATACCAAAGAAATTATGCAAGATATACAACAGTGGATAGAGGAGAAATTACTATGATTACTATTTTTACTACCGGTGGAACATTCGATAAAGTTTATTTTGATGCGAACAGTAAATTTCATATCGGCGAATCACAAGTAGAGCCTATTTTGAAAGAAGGTAACGTCACCCTTGATTACAGTATCGAACAATTAATCCGTAAAGACAGCCTAGAAATTACCGACGAAGATCGTCAACTTATTTGTGAGCGCGTAAAAGCGTCTGCCGCACAACATATTATTATTACCCATGGTACTGACACCATGAGCCATACCGCAAAAGCATTAGCGGCTCATGGCATAGATGGAAAAACAGTCGTGTTGGTAGGTGCTATGCAGCCCGCGCGCATGCGCGTAAGCGATGCACCTTTTAACTTAGGTTTTGCTTGCGCGGCGGCTCAACTACTCCCTTCGGATATTTATATTGCGATGTGTGGTCAAGTATTTCAGCATAATAACGTGAAGAAAAACCTAGAAGCAGGCCGGTTTGAAACCGAAAGTTAAGGTTTTACTTTCTAATGGCGCTATTTAGTTATTACCGTAGCTGCTACGGTGACAGTGAGAAAAACTCTCCTGTCACCTATCCTTCTGTTTACAGATTCCCTTATAACGTACACCGGCTAAAAGCCGCTCGCCTCCAAGCCAAATTTTATTAAAAAAATCAAAAGCATAAGGTTTTACTGTCTATACTTATTTTTATTGATTGACCAATAAGGAGAGTCGCAGTGACCCAAGCGTATGTAGAAGTGCAACCCGAAGATTTTATGAAAATAGGGGGCGACAAGCCGCCACACCTGTTGATAGAGCAAACGTTAATTGCCCTAGGGCGTGAAGCCGGTAATGGCGGAGCTTTTAAAAAAGAAGCCTTAAAACTAGCGGGCTGGACAGGCAGTTCACTCACCACTTATGCGTCACGTGCAGAGGTAGCTGCCTCTGCATTTAACCGTATTCGGGAAGTATTATCCGAAGGTATCGAAACAGCGGATGAACTGAAGCAAAAACTACAGAGCCATTAATCTCGTTGATCGTTTACCAGCTACCCGTGTTTTCCATGGATACCCAAGGTTCTTCAGGCGATAAATTATCGCCTTTTTGGAGTAGCTCTATAGAGATGCCGTCCGGTGATTGAATAAAGGCCATATGACCGTCTCTTGGTGGTCTGAGAATGATCACGCCTTTACTCATTAATGCGTGGCATGTGCTGTAAATATTATCTACACGATAGGCTAGGTGGCCAAAATTACGTCCATTGGTGTAATCTTCGCTCTCCCCATCTTTTGTTGGCCAGTTATACGTCAGCTCTACAAGCGGGGCTTTGTCCTGCTTGGCGCGCTCTATATCATCCGGCGCAGCGAGAAATACCAGTGTGAATCGTCCTTTTTCACTATCGTAGCGATTAACTTCCACTAGACCTAGTGCATCACAGTAAAAACTAAGAGAGATGTTTAGATCTTTTACACGAACCATGGTGTGTAAATATTGCATGTTTGTCCCTCTGCAGAAAGTGTGTTTTATAAAAAAGTTTCTTTGAGTGTTACGTAGTTATTCGCAGAATAGGTGAAATAGGCTTTCTCGCTTTCTTTTAATGGCCGAATTTGTTTACAAGGGCTGCCCATATACATATAGCCGCTGGCTAATACTTTACCTGGTGGGACGAGTGTACCTGCGCCTATAACTACATCGTCCTCTACAATTGCGCCATCTAAGACGATAGAGCCAATGCCGACCAATACACGATTGCCAATGGTACAGCCATGTAAGTTAACTGAATGGCCTATCGTTACATCGTCGCCGATGACGAGAGGCCAGCCAGCTTCGTTAAACTGCCCAGCGTGGGTGATATGTAAAACAGCACCGTCTTGTACGCTGGTGCGGTGACCAATGCGGATTTGATGCATATCGCCACGTATCACCGCGCAAGGCCACACCGAGCAATGATCCCCCAGTTGCACATCGCCAATCACTACCGCAGCGGGATCAATATAAACCCGTTCACCCGTCACCGGCGTATGATTCTTATATGAGCGAATAGCTTGATGATGGGTGCGGTTTGTAGCAGATGCCGCTGCAGTTTCAGCGTCGGTATTGGCGTTGGTATGCGTACTACTGTTGTCGGGTATAGTTTGAGTCATGCAAAAGCCTTATGTTGAAATAAGAGGTGTTGAAATAAGAGGTATTGAAATTAATAAGCGGTTAATAAGGCAGCTAACATTAACCAGTGTTAGCCCGTATTCCCCGTAATACTTGGAAACCACAAACGATGCCCCCATCTAAAAAGGCGTCAGATTAACCGCATCATAACCTAGCTCTCGGTGAGTATAAACGTCACGTGAGTGCGTAGCAGGTTTTATCCTTAATAATACTCAACGGAATAAGATAGAGAATATATGATAAATAATCCCTTACTTGAAGAGCATACGCTTCCGCCTTTTAGTCAAATACAAACCGATCATGTTGAGGCGGCAGTACAAACCCGCATTGATCATGTACTAACGGTATTAGAGCAACAATTAGCCATTATTGATAATGGCGAACAACCAACATGGGATAATTTGGTTGCGCCGGTGGAAGAAGCGGAAGATTTATTAGAGCAAACGTGGTCACCTATTAGCCATCTTAATGGTGTGAAAAATAGTGACGAACTGCGCGTGGTCTATGAAAAATGTATTGCTAAACTGACTGAATTCGGTACTCAAGTAGGCCAACATGAACCCTTGTACCGCGCATATAAAAAGCTCAGTGAAAGCGAAAATAATCCGGAGCAGGCGGCAGGGTTAAGTGTCCCTCAGCGTGCTGTCATTGATCAGGCGTTACGGGATTTTACCCTTGCAGGTGTGGGCTTATCGGATGAGAAAAAACAACGTTACGGTGAAATCAAAAAAGAGTTGTCAGCCTTATCGAACCAGTTTTCTAATAACGTATTAGATTCGACTCAAGCATGGTATTTACAGTTTGATCACGCAGAAGCATTGGCTGGATTATCAGATATGGCGATTGCAGCTGCAGAGCAAACGGCACAACAAAAATCTTTGCCGGGTTACGTAGTCACGTTAGATATGCCGTCATATCTTGCCGTCATCACCTATGCGGATGATCGTCAACTGCGGGAAAAAATGTATCGGGGCTTTGCCACTAGAGCATCATTAGAAAGTGATGTTGAGGGCAGTGCGAAGTGGGACAATAGCAAAAATATTGAACAAACATTGTCACTTCGACATGAGCTAGCCAATTTGTTAGGTTTTGCTAATTATGCAGAGTTATCCTTAGCAACAAAAATGGCAGATTCACCGCAGCAGGTAATTACCTTTTTAGAGGATTTGGCTAAAAAGTCGAGACCTTTTGCAGAAAAAGACTTACAAGAATTACGTGATTATGCCAGCAGCAATGGCAGTATTGAAATGCTAGAGCCATGGGATATGGCTTACTACAGCGAAAAATTACAGCAAGAAAAATATGCGGTATCACAAGAGTTATTGCGCCCATATTTTCCAGCAGAAAAAGTATTGGATGGTATGTTTACCGTCGTAAATAAATTATATGACATCACAATTAAACCTGTAGAAAGCGTTGATCTTTATCATTCCGATGTACGCTTTTATGCTATTGAAAAAGATAATAAAGTCATTGCTAATTTTTATTTTGATATCTATTCACGAGATAAAAAACGTGGTGGTGCATGGATGGCCGATTGCCGTACTCGCCGCTTACGCGAAGGTGAAATTCAACTTCCTGTTGCTTATTTGACGTGCAATTTTACGCCGCCGGTTGGTGACACGCCATCGCTATTAACGCATCAAGAAGTGACGACATTGTTTCATGAGTTTGGTCACGGATTGCATCACATGTTAACGCAAATGACCGACGCAGCAGTGAGTGGGATTAATGGTGTGGCATGGGATGCGGTAGAATTACCGAGTCAGTTTTTAGAAAACTGGTGTTGGGAAAAAACCGTTATCCCCCTTATTTCAAGCCATTATCAAACAGGAGAGAGCTTGCCTGAAGATTTGTTAGATAAAATGTTAGCGGCAAAAAACTTTCAGTCTGGTTTGCAAATGGCGCGTCAAATAGAATTTTCTTTGTTCGATATGCGACTTCATAGTGATTACAATGTTGAGAATGTCCAGTCAGTACAGTCGGTATTAGATGGCGTGCGAAAGCAAGTTGCTGTAATTATTCCACCTTCGTTTAATAAATTTCAAAATAGCTTTAGTCATATTTTTGCTGGTGGTTATGCGGCAGGATATTACAGTTATAAATGGGCTGAAGTATTGTCGGCGGATGCGTTTTCCTTGTTCGAAGAAAATGGCATTTTTGATCAAGCAACAGGGCAGAAATTTTTAGACACTGTGTTGGCTAATGGCGGATCGCGTTCAGCGATGGATTTATTTGTCGCATTCCGTGGTAGGGAGCCAAACGTTGATGCGCTGCTACGGCATAGTGGGTTTTAATGCCGAAGTTAATAATGAAGTCAGTGTCAGTTTTTTTACTGACTTTTAGAGTAGACAGAATGAGAACAGCAAGAATGCGAACCATAATAATGGTATTCAATATGGGAGCGATAAAAAATTGACTTTGACCCCTAGGACGAAAAAACGCTTTATCGCCGGAGCCATTTGCCCTCGCTGTAGCGAAATGGATAAGTTGATGATGTACAGGGAAAATGAAAAAGATTTTCGTGAATGTGTCAGCTGCGGCTTTCACGATGAAATGCGTTTTAAACAAAATACACGTGAACTAGATACACGGGTAAATGTTGTTGAAGAGCAAGTCGCAGAAGAAACGCAAGTGCTGATTCTTGATCCTAATGTATCCTCCAATAAGCACTAATTTCCTTTAATTTTCCTC